>CAZKYJ010000997.1:0-2208 GCA_964556355.1 uncultured Verrucomicrobiales bacterium
CCGGGCGGCGCGGGGAAATTGCCGAAATCGAGCGCGGCGCCGACGGCGAGCACCGGGCTCGGATCCGGGGCGACTTCGGCGAGGAAACGCACCTCCCCGAGCCCGACACGGTCCCCTCCGCCAACGGCACCGAACCAGTTGTCCGTGACCGTCATCCTCACCCTATCGGCAAAAAAACTTCCCCCGAGTGCTAGCGTCTCCTCGTCCGCTGCCTGGAGCTGCGGCGACTCGACCACCACCGGGGGAGAATAGTTCTGGCCGCCGTCGCTGGAAAACTCCAGCGAGAAGGATCGCGCCTCGTTCCCGTTCGGCGAGCCGAAATGGTAGCCCCAAACGATGAGGGCGGTCAGCTCATAGACACCGTCGAGCGCGAACACGATCACCGGTAGCGGTGCCGCCGTGCGATCGAGCGCGAAGTAGTCCGCGGCTCCGCCGCCCGGCGCCTCGGTTGTCCAGGCCACCGAAGACCCTGCGGCGCTATGATCGCGGGAGGTATAGGTATCGATTGACACATCTCCAGGCAGCCCGCTGCCGTCGATCAGGCGCGCCACCGTCCAAGAGCCTTGGAACTCGGTTCCCTCCGCCAAGGTCGCAGCCGACGGGGTGACCAAGGAAGGCTCCGCCGAAGCGGGAGCCACCAGCAGGAACCCGACAAGTGGGAGGGCGTGTCGGCGAATCATTGGGAGAATCCATTCTCGTCGCCTTTGCCCCTATCGCAAATAGGCGTCAGGTGGCGCCGGTAGAATTACCTTGCGACCCCCGGTCGACAGGGGCGCCCGCGGCGGGGAAAGCCGTCGGCCACGCGGCGGATCGGGAGGACGAAAGGTTTCCTCTCCAAGGGCGGTATCCAGTTTCCTATGTCTACGATGATTCCGACGGTCACCATGGCATCACTTTTCATCGCCGCCGCAGGGCTGCACGCGAAAAGCCCTGCCGGCTCCGCCATCGATGCCCGGATGGAGCAGTTCATCGCCGCCCATGAAATCGCCGGTGCCGTGACCTTGGTAGCCGATCGAGAGGCGCAGCTTCACCTGGCGGCAAACGGGCTCGCCGACGTCGCCACGGCCACCCCCATGAAAACTGACGCCCTCTTCTGGATCGCTTCGATGACGAAGCCGGTCACGGGGACCGCCGTCATGATGATGGAAGAACAGGGTCTGCTTGCCATCGACGACCCCGTGGCCAAGCACCTTCCCGAGTTCGCCCGACTGGAGGACGCGGAGGGCAATGCCGTCGCGGTGACCATCCGTCAGCTTCTCACCCACAGCTCCGGCTTGGCGGAGCTGACGCAGGAAGAAGCCTCGCGTATGACCAAGCTGTCCGAACTCACCCCCCTCGTCGCCTCGAAGCCGGTGCAGTTCGCTCCGGGGACCGAGTGGCGCTATTGCCAGACCGGGATCAATACGGCCGCGCGAATCGTCGAAGTCGTATCCGGTGAAACCTTCCCCGAGTTTCTGGAGAAGCGTCTTTTTGTACCACTCGGGATGGCCGACACCACGTTCTACCCGACGGAGGCGCAGTCCGAGCGGCTAGCGACCACCTACCACCGGACGGATGACGGCCGTTTGGAGGAGGCCGCGCTCAGCTTTCTGGAGGGCAAGTCCCCGACGGACCGCGACCGCTATCCCCTCGCCAACGGAGGCCTCTTTTCGACGGCATCTGACTACGCAACGTTCTGCCAAATGATCCTCAACGGTGGCGAGCTCGCCGGCCACCGCTACTTGAGCGCCGAATCGGTCAAACGGATGACCACCGTGCAATCGGGAGATCTAAAGACCGGCTTCACCCCTGGCAATGGATGGGGTCTCGGCTGGTGTGTGGTGCGGGAACCCCAGGGCGTATCGGCGGCGCTTTCTCCGGGCTCGTTCGGCCACGGCGGCGCCTACGGCACCCAGGCGTGGATCGATCCGGTCAGGGAGCGGATCTATGTCCTCATGGTGCAGCGGGCCAACTTTCCCAACTCCGACGCTTCCGCCGTCCGCGAGGCCTTCCAAGGAGCCGCCGCCAGCGGAACACTCGAGTAGCGTAGCCAGCTGCTTCAGGTGGTCTGGAACTCTCGATGGCGCTCCGACCGCCGCCCTCGCGTCCCGTCGTGTCGGGTGCGAAAAGGGATCTCGCTACGTTGTTAGCCAGGCGGATGCCCGGGACCGAGCGGCTACTCCCAGGCCACTACCCACTGGATGGCGTTGGCCAGGAGGTCGAGATACT
>CAZKYJ010000998.1:0-2206 GCA_964556355.1 uncultured Verrucomicrobiales bacterium
TCGACGCCGGCTACCTGGACGCCGACCAGTTCGAGTACATCGAACTCCTCAATATCAGCCCGGCCCTCGTCGATCTCGCCGACGTGGCATTCACCCAGGGCGTCACGTTCAGTTTCGCGGGAGCCGACGTGACCGAACTCCTGCCCGGTGCCCGCGTCCTCGTGGTACGCGACCGCGCGGCGGTGCTCGCCCGCTACGGCGCGGCCCTGGACCCGCTGGTTGCAGGCGAGTTCGGCGGTACCACCGGCCTGGCCAACGGCGGCGAGCGCATCGCCCTGGCGGGCAGCGGCGCCACCATCAAGGATTTCACCTACGACGACCGTCACCCCTGGCCCGAAGCCCCCGACGGCGACGGTCCCAGCCTCGTCCTCATCGCGCCGCTGACCAACCCGGATCACACCCTCGCCGGCAACTGGCGCTCCAGCGCCAGCGCGGGCGGGGCCGCGGGCACCGGCGATGCCATCCCGTTCTCCGGCGACCCAGCGGCGGACGACGACGCGGACGGGCTCACCGCCTTCGCCGAGTACGCCCTCGGCACCAGCGATGCGATCCCCGACGTGGGAGCGACGATCCTCGTCCCCGGCACGGGGGTCGGCGGCGTGTTCACCCTGACATTCCCCCAGAACCCCGCCGCCGAGGACGCCGTGGTAGCGATCGAGGTTTCCGAAGATCTCGCCGCCTGGATGCCGGCGGATGCCGTGCTCGTGCTCTCGGGCGAGACCTATGGGGCGGACGGGCACACGACCTTCACCTACCAGACCCCAGCGCCCGCCGGCGGCTCCCCGCTCTTCGCCCGGATCAAAATCTCCGAGCGCTGAGGACTGCCCCGGTGCCGGACGCCTAGAAAAGATGGCACAAGTCTAACACCAGTGGCGTGTTCAGACCTCGGGAAAACCGCCCCTGATTTCCGCCCCTCCCCTGATAGAGAGGGTGTGGCGCGTCACCGTTAGCGGCAACCGGAAGCCTGCCGCCATCCGCCAGCTCGGCGGCAAGACTCCCGGCCCCCCGTTCCTCCCGTGGCTGCGCAACCTCCCGACCCGCGAACTTGGTCGGGCGGATCGAGTGCGCCGTGAAAACTGTGCTGGAGCGGAAGGTTCGCTGATGGCGGCGGACAGCAGTTGGTGCACCCGTTTTGCCCCCTAAGAAAAGCCGGAAACCTGGAATGGGTGACCGGCAACCCCCGTCACTTCGCGCCGGGGGCCGAAGGGCTGGAGATCCGTGTGAACACGACCAGCTCAAGGGATGGCGCGTCGCCGTCGGAATTGCAGATAAGCCCGCCCACCGGCACAAAGACATCCATTGGAACGGTGGACTCGGTGGACAGCGTCGCCCGTCCCGATCCCGTCTGGCCGAGTTTCCATCTGACATTCGCGGAGCCGGGGCCGCTCACCGTCGCCACCATTTCGATCGCCAGGGAATTTACGTCGTAGTCACCGGAAGTCAGACCCGGAATATTTTCGGTCGAGAGCCTGAGCGGCAGGCCTTGGGGAACGGTGGCAGGGGGCGGGCTTGCCGTCACGCCGCCATTCTCTCGGACGGCGGCCAGAAGTGATTCGAGCCCGGCACGATCAGGGACGTTTTCACCCATCACGATTGGAGCTGATTTCGACTCCGGCACGTAAGCCACCACTGATTCAATCTCGACAGTACTCGGATTCTGCCCGGACGTTTCGGGCACCGCGACCGTCCATTCGTCCCCTCCGTTCACGGTCGGGCAGCTGGCGAAAGCGGACGCCAGTATCGCCACGGCGAAAGTCGGGAGAAGCTTCATGACCTAATGTCTAACCCGGTTCCGCGATTGGGGTATCGGCGTTTTTTTGGTCGGGAGGTTTCGTGGGGGGGCACCGAGGGCGTCCCCACCGATCCCGGCTACCGTCCACAGCGCCCAAGTAGATTTTGGGGGGAGCGCGCGGGCGGGTCGTCTCGCGGCGCATGGCCTATGAGATCCAGCTGGCCGCGCTTCCGCCGGTTTCCGAACTCGCCCTCGCGGGCGAGCGCGGACTCCCGGAACGGATCAAGATCCCCCCGTGCGGGGGACCACCAGACCCGGCACGGCGCCATCCGGTGCACGGCCGCCGCCGTCCTGCCCATCGCCGCCGCTAACCGGCTCGACCCCACGGCAAGCTCGAGACCGTCGGGGACGGGGACGTCTACCTCTCCGCCATCGACGGAACCGAGGACGGCCGCGAGCACGCCGCCGGAAATC
>CAZKYJ010000999.1:0-2203 GCA_964556355.1 uncultured Verrucomicrobiales bacterium
GCTTGGGCTCGCGGTCTTCGTAGTGGTCCCACTCCTGGCGGCCGATGAGTTCGTCCTCGCTGATGGTGTGATCCGAGTTGTTGAAATCGCGGGCCGCCCCGTTGGTGACGAAGAGGTCGAGGCGACCGTCCGCGTCAAAATCGACGAGTTTCGCCGACCACGACCAATCGCTCTTGCCGATACCTGCGAGCGAGGCCGCCTCGGTGAACCGGCCGTTGCCCGCGTTGACGAGAAGGACGTTGCGCATGACCTGGCGGGGCGTGATCGACTCGATCTCCCACTGGCCAGCACCCATCGCACCCATGCCGACTTTGGATTTGTAGTGGGTGGTCCCCGCCATGTCGAGCCCCACGAAATCCGGGAGCCCGTCGTTGTTGATATCGCCCGCGTCTGAGCCCATGGAAAACCACGGGGTGTAGGGGAGGATCTCGGGCGCCACGTCGGTGAAAGTGCCATCGCCGTTGTTGCGGTAGAGGTGGTCCGGGTCGAGGAAATCGTTGGCCACGTAGAGGTCGGGGTGACCGTCCGTGTCGTAGTCGAACCAGGTGGCGGAGAGACCGAAGCCGCGCGCGGTGATGCCCGCCTCGGCGCCCACCTCGACGAAGGTGCCACCGTCGTTGCGCAGGAGGATGTCCGGGAGGGCGATCTCGTCCATGGTGTAGCTCGTCGGCCCGGTCTGCCGGAGCCCGTAGAAGTCGGAAAACTCCGGCTTCACCACCCGTTTGCCCTCGGCATCGATCTCGGTCGGGGGCTCGGAGGGACGCCCTCCGGCACGGTAGTAGCGGTTGGTTAGGATGAAGCAGTCGAGGTCGCCATCACGGTCGTAGTCGATGAACGTTGGCGTGACCGACGGCCCGCGTATGTCAAGCCCGAAGCGGGCGGCCGCCTCCGTGAAAACACCCGACCCGTCATTGAGGTAGAGCGCGTTCGCCGCATCGTAGTTGCAGAAGTAGAGATCGAGGTCGCCGTCCGCATCCACATCGACCATGGCGAGACCGGTCGCCCAGAGTTCGCCGCCGGCGATACCGGCGGCGGCCGTCGCGTCCTCGAAGCGGAAGCTGCCCGTGTTGCGGTAGAGTAGATTCGCGCCCGGCCCGCTGGCGAAGACGAGGTCGGGGAGGCCGTCGCCATCGAGATCGCCCGCGGCCACGCCCCCGCAGGCGAATCCCGAATGGTAGAGGCGCTTCAGCGGGTGCGTGGTATCGATGGGCACCCGCTGCGCGATACCGCTCTGTTCCGGAGGAATATCCTCGAAGCTGAGGCGCCCACCCGACGGCGGGGGAAACTCGTACGCGGGCTCGATTCCGAGGGCGGGCAGGACGGCGAACACCACCGTAAAGCTGGCGATTGGCAGGGGCTTCATCGCGGGGACGATGCCCCCGACCTCTGGGAAATTCCAGCGGGATTCGACGCCGGTTAGCCCTGCGGCCCGGCCAGCACCCCGTCCTCCCCCTCGGACTTGGCGATGACCACGGCACCGCAGGAATCGCTGAAGATGTTGACGGCGGTGCGGGACATGTCGAGGACGCGATCGACCGCGAGGATCGCGCCGATGGCTCCCGCCGCCCCCTGGATCCCCACATTGTTCAGGATGATGACGATGGCGACAAGGCTGGCGGAAGGGACGCCCGCCACGCCGATGCTGGTCGCCAGCGCCAATACCACCACGAAGAATTGCTGGGCGACATCCAGCTCCTGCCCGAGCACCTGGGCGATAAAGAGGACGGCGACGCACTCGTAGAGCGCGGTTCCGTCCATGTTGACGGTGGCGCCGAGGGGCAGGACGAAACTGGTCACCCGCTTGGAAACACCGGCGTTCTCTTGGATGCAGGCCATGGTGATGGGCAGGGTGGCGGACGAACTCGCCGTCGAGAACGCGGTGACCAGCGCGTCTTTCATCGCCGCAAAATGTCGCAGCGGATTGACCTTGCCGACGAAGGCCAAGATGAGGGGGAGAACGACGAGGAGGTGGATGAGCAATGCCGCCACCACCGTAAAGAAATACTTGAGCAAGCTGACGAAAAGCCCCGCCCCAGTGTTCGCCACCGTCTCGGCGAGAAGGCCGAACACACCGATAGGCGCCAAGAGCATGACCCATCCGGTGATGATGAGGGTGAGCGTATTGAGCCCGGAAAAGAACCCCAATAACGGGCGCCGGTTGTTCCAGATAGGCGCGGGCCGCCTCGCTCATGTAATCCCTGGT
>CAZKYJ010001000.1:0-2202 GCA_964556355.1 uncultured Verrucomicrobiales bacterium
GGACTCGCCGTAGGTTCCACCCTTGACTCCGCCTCCGCAGAGCCAGTTGGTGAAGACGAAGGGATTGTGGTCACGCCCGCAGCTGCCCTGGGTCGAGGGCATGCGCCCGAACTCGGTTGTCCAGAGGACGACGGTATCGTCCAACATCCCACGCCGCTTGAGATCGCGGAGCAGCGCGGCCGAGCCGGTGCTCATCCCGGTGGCCAACGGCCCGTGGTCACGCCTGATGACCTCGTGCGAGTCCCGGTTGCGGCGGGGGAAACCGTTGTCGCAGCCGGACCAGACCTGCACGAACCGCCCCCCCGCTCGAGGAGGCGGCGAGCGATGAGACAGCGGCGTCCGAAGTAGGGAGCGGTTGAACCGCCGGAGGAGCCGGTGCCCCTCCCGGTCGCTCTCCGGGCTGACCGTGCCCGCTGGGGGGAAGAGGTCGAAGAGGTCGATGTGGCTGGCCGCCCCCGCCATGAAGAACTGGACGACGCGGCGGGCCTTGGCCGGGTGGTGCGGGGCGTGGAGAATCCCGCCGCTCGCCGGGACGGAAGCCATCAACCCGTCCCTGCCCAAGGGGGAGGCCAAGGCGATGCCGCCAAGGCCGCCGCCGGCGCGCCAGAGGAATTCCCTGCGCGATGGGCTCCGATGATCGGTCATTCGACGAAAGCGAGTTCGTTGAGGTTGAAAACCAGGCGGCAGGCGGCGGCGAGCCCATGGCGGGCAGCGTGGGCGACAAGGGCGGCCGACTCGTCCGCGGCGGGGCTCCGGCCGAGGGCGAGCGCGTAGGCGCGCTCGATCTGCATCATCGGATCGGAGGTCTCCGCCTCGAGCCGTCCCGCGAACTCACCGGCCATGTGGACGGCGAATCGATTGTTCAGGAGCGCGAGCGCCTGCAGGGCGGTCAGGGTCTCGTTCCGCTTGTCGACCAGCAACACCGGATCGGCGCAATCGAGGGTATTGAGGAACGGCTGCGGCTGCGAGCGGACGACGAACCGGTAGATCGATCGACGGTAGCTGGCGGGATCACTGACATCGAAAAGCCGGTATTGGTAGTGGGGCGAGTGCTCCGGCTTCTCGACGACAAAGTCACGGAACCCGGGTCCATACGTCGTGGTGTCCAATTGGCCCGCGACCTGCAGCATCCCGTCACGGACCGCCTCCGCCTCCAGCGTCCGGCGGTTCTTCCGCCAGAGAAAGCGGTTGCCAGCATCGATCTCCTCGGCGCCCGGATCGCCATCGGACCTCTGCCGGTTGACCGCGCTCGTCAGCATCAGGCGGTGCAGCCGCTTGATCGACTGCCCGCCGTCGCGGAACTCGACCGCGAGCCAATCGAGCAGTTCGGGATGGGACGGGAGCTGACCCATGCGGCCGAAATCGTTCGGGCTATCCACAATTCCCCGGCCGAAGTGGTAGAGCCAGATTCGGTTGACGATGCTCCTCCAGGTGAGCGGGTTGTCCGACCGCGTGATCCACCCCGCGAGCGCGACCCGCCGGTCTCCTTCGGCATGGTCCCGGGGGAGTTCGAAGGGTGACGGGACGCCGGGGATGACGGCGGGGGCTCCCGCGCCGACTTCCTCGCGCGGCTTTCTGACATCGCCGCGTTCGAGGAAACGGATCGCCCGCGGACGGCCTCCCGCAGCGCCCGTCCCCTTGAATGCGCCGCTGCCGGTGTGGACGGTGCCGCCGGACAGGACGCTGAGTTCGCCGAGGGCAAAGATCCAATCGTCGGACTCCGGCTCGCCGCGGCGGTGGCGGCTCCAGAGCTTGGTGGCGGTGACACGGACGTAGCGGGCGTTGATTTCGCTACCCGGAAACCGGACGGCTCCGGCACCGGGCCGGGGGAAGTCGCTCCCCGTCGCATCGGCAACAAGGTGGACGTCCGTGGCAAAGCTCGCGTTATTCGAGGCTTCGATCCGAAACCTTTAGGTGAACCCGAAATCGGCAAACCCGTACTCGGCCGCACCGGAAAGGAGCACCTGGTCAATCGGAGCCGACCGCCCGAGATCCACCTGAACCCACTTCGCTGTTTCCTGGTCGCCCGCCACTTGGCTGTGGTATCCAAAGCTCGGGAGCGGCTCGCCGCCGGCACCGGCGGGCCCGGTTTCCAGGGTGCGGATCTCCTCCTCGATCGCCCTCAGCGCCGGCGGTTTCACCGCGGCGATCGCCGATTCCACCGTCGCAAGCTGTCCCTCGAGATCGCTTTTCTGCGCCTCG
>CAZKYJ010001001.1:0-2201 GCA_964556355.1 uncultured Verrucomicrobiales bacterium
GCAGGGGAAGCCGCGGCACTAACATGACTTTTTAGACAGCTTCTCAGCGACCGGCCGCGATCCGATCCGCGAGTTCGGGGAACTCGGCGAGCGTGGTTTCGAGCCTGTTGAGATCGAAGGATTCGGCTTCGGTCTCAAGGCGGACGGCGAAGTCGAGGAGCGGTGGGCAGTCGGCGGTGGCGCCAATCTCGCGGAGGCGGCGGGCGAATCCGGTGGTCTTGCCGACGGCCATGGTGTCGCGAACGCCGGGCCAGGTAGTCCTCTCGAGGTCGCGCAGCGCCGCGACGGCATCCCGCCACCGCTCGGCGGTCGCGGCATCGGGTGGGGCGGAGGGCGGGGGCGTCCGATCCGGTCTCCCGCCGGAGCCGACCGGTGGGAGGAATTCGGAGAGCGCCGCGAAAAGGCTCTCGCCGGAGATGGGTTTCCGGACGAAGCCGTCGAACGTGCGGCGCAGCCGACGCTCTTGCTGGAGCATGCTGGACGCCGTCACCGCGATGACCGGGATGTCGTCGAGCAGGCCGTCGGCCGCGAGAATCGCTCTGGCCTGCGTGCCGGTCAGCTTGGGCATCCGGATATCCATGAGGATGATGTCCGGGTGGTGCTCGCGGGCCAAGGCGACGGCCGCCTCGCCGTCGGTGGCGAAGCGGACGGTGTGCCGGGTGCCCTCGAAATAGCCGGCCAAGAGATCCCGGTTGAGTGCGTTATCATCGGCGACAAGGATCTCGGAGGGACGCAGGGAATCGAAGTCCGCCGGGGCGGGGGGGCGGTCGCCGGTAAGGGTCGCACCCGAGACTTCGAGGCCGGGGAGGCGGACGGTGAAGGTGCTGCCTGCCCCGACGGTGCTCGCCGCGGAGATGGTGCCGCCGGCGGTCTTGACGAGGCTCTGGCAGATGCTGAGGCCGAGCCCGGTACCGGACTCCGGGGCGCTGGGGGCGTCGGTGGCCTGCTGGAAGGGGAGGAAGATCTTCTCCAGATCGTCGGGCGCGATGCCGCGGCCGGTGTCCGCCACCACGACGAGGAGGGTGACGCACCCCGGGGAAGCTTCGCCGGCGTCGGCCTCGGTGTCGATGTGCAGCGAGACCGAGCCCGCGGCGGTGAACTTGATCGCGTTGTTCAACAAGTTGATCAGCACTTGCCGGAAGCGGGAACGATCGAGCATGAGCGCGGGGGGCACCGACGGGGCGACGGTCAGCCCGATGGCGAGATTCTTCTCCTCGGCCTTCGCGGTGAGGAGGATGAGGACGGCTTTGCCGACCTCCCGGACATCCACGGGTTCGATATGCAGCTCCAAGGAACCGGCTTCGATCTTGGAGAGATCGAGGATATCGTTGATGAGGGCGAGGAGCGCCTGCCCGCTCGTGCGGATGGCGTGGAGGTAGCGGTTCGCTTGCGGGGAATCGACGATGCCCTCGAGCAGTTCGCTAAAGCCGATGACGGCGTTCATGGGGGTGCGGATCTCGTGGCTCATATTGGCCAGAAACCGGCTCTTCTCGCGGTCGGCTCGTTCCGCTTTTGCGCGGGCGCTCTCGGCCGATTCGAGGGTCGATGCGAGCTTTTCGGCAGCGCGCACCCGCTCGGTAATATCGGAGAAAGTGACGACTGCCCCCTGCGAGACGCCGTTGTTGCAGATCGGGTGGGAGCGGTACTCCACGGGGAAACTCCTCCCGTCGGCGCGCCAGAAGACCTGGTCGTCGACGTGGACGCCCTCGCCGCGCTCTAGGGCGTAGGCGATCCGGCATTCCCGCTCGGTGAAAGCGCCCCCCTTGGAGCCATCGCAGTGGACGAGCCGGTGCATGTTCCGCCCGACGAGCAACCGCGGGTCGGCGTAGCCGAGGAGCTCAGCACACATGCGGTTGCAAAAGGTGCAGTTGCCGTCCCTGTCGATGCCGTAGATCCCCTCGCCGGCGGAGTCCATGAGCAGCCGCATCCGAGCCTCGCTCTCGGCGCTTGCCCGGCGGGACATGCGGAGGTCGATTTCGGAGACCACCATGGCAGTGAGGTCGCGGAGGAGCTCATGTTGCTCCGGGGTCCACTCGCGCGGGACGAAATCGATGACGCAAAACGATCCGATGATGTGCCGGCCGACGACGATCGGCATGCCGAGGTAGGCCACGACGTTGAGTTCTTTGATCGCGAGGTTTTCGCTGACCAGCGGATGCCGGGTGGCGTCGGTGACCACGAGGGGCTTGCCCAAGGTCACC
>CAZKYJ010001002.1:0-2187 GCA_964556355.1 uncultured Verrucomicrobiales bacterium
GCGTCGACGAGGCCGGAGCGCACGGCCTCGTCGTCTTCGACCACGAGGATGGTGGGGGACTCGATCACGGGATTAACCTAACATGGCCGCGGGCGGCCGTCGCTCCGGAAGTGGGGTGACGGGGTTCCCGGGAGCGCGGGCGACCGGTCGCCCGCGCTCCCGGGAAAGCACCGGGTCTCGCTTTCCCGGAGGCTACTCCCCGAACTCATAGCCTTTCGCCACGGCCTGTTCGCGCACGGTGTTGGTGACAACTTTGTCGAGGGTGTCCCCTTCGTCGTCACCCGTCTCGGCGAGCTTCGCCTTGACGAAGGCTTCGCGCGCCGCGCTCAGCTCGAGGATCTGCTGCTGGATCGCGGTGCGCTCCCGCTCTTTCGCGGCCACGTGCGCCTGGCGCTCCTCCATGCTCATGGCGCGCATCTCCTCGGGCAGGTCCTCGGCCTCGAGCTTCGACCAGTCGAAACCCTCCTGCTTGCAGGCATCGACGAGATCCCAGTGCGCGTTGAAGTAGTTGGCGCTCGCCTTGGTGGCGGCGCGTTTTTGCAGGGCGTTTCCGCTGAGGCCGGACGCGAGCTTGTCCTGCTCGGTCTGCGCGGCACAGCGCATCGCTCCGACCTCACCGATGGGGACGTAGGTTCCATTGAGCCGGGTGTTAAGGGAGACCAGCTCGGCGTCCTGGGGCGCGTCGATGTGCACGACGGCCTTATTGTGGTCGATGATGAGGAACTTCCCGTCGGCGAGGAGAGCGCCGGACTTCCAGCCGCTATCGATGCCTACCTGCTCGGCGCCACAGTGGATGGTGTTGACGATGACGCCCTTGGCGATGGCGCCCTGGCAGGCGTCGGCCGGGGGGACGGGCCCCTGCGTGAACGGCTCGTTGCCGGCCACGAAGATTGCTTTGTAGACGTCCGGCGACGCGTCCCAGGCCAGGTCCTCCACCGCCCGCTCGACGACCGCGCCGCAGAACTCACTGCCCCCGTTGGTGGTGAGGGCAAAGAGGTCCTCGCTGATCTGGTCGAGGTCGCGGGTCAGCGGCTGGATGCGCCGGATGAAGTTCGTCTCGGCCTCGAGCCCGTCGTTGCCGTACTCGTAGAGGGCGACTTCCACGTAGGGCACCTGGCCGTTCTGCTTCGCGTCGATAAACGTGTTCACGATGCTCCAGAGCTGGATCTTCGTCTGTTCGATGAGCCCGTCCATGCTCCCGCTGGTGTCGAGGAGGATGGCGAGTTGGACTTTGGCCTGGCCGTCCGCCGGAGCGTCGACAGGGGCTGCATTGGCGCCGAGCGCGGAGGCGGCGGCGAGGGTGACTATGGTTTTTGCGTTCATGGTTTGTGGATGAGTTAGTGCTTGGTAAGCCGGTAGCGCGTCCCCGCCACGACCACGTCGAGCGACCCGGCGAGAGCGAGGCAGCTCTGCTGGCCGTTGGCCACGAGGGCGTCGATCAATGTGGTGAACTCCGGGCTGCCGATGGCGACCTCGGTGGCGGGCGGCGCACCGGCGGCGCCGACGGAGAGGGTGGCGGCATCGACCCATTCGCTCCCGCGCTGGTAGAAAGTTTTGTCGGCGCACTGCATCACGTTCGCCACGCTCTCGGCCTGCAGGTCGGCATTGACGAACCCGTTGGTCGGATTGACGTGGCGGGCGGCTTTTTGCTTCCAGAGGTTCAACTCCTGGTTCACGCTGGCGGAGCCGCTCCGTGATTTCAGTGCCCGTTCGTCGAAGTTGGTGGCGGCGCGCCTCAAGCGCTGGGTGCGGGAGGCGAAGACCTCGCCGTCGCGGGCGAGGAAGGCGGTGTACTCGCTGAGGATGCCGTGCTCGGTGGAAAGGCGGACGATCTCATCGACCAGCTCGCGGACGCGGGGGTCGTTCGGGTCGATGGCATCGCCGGTCAGTCCGGCCAGTGCGGAGCCCGCCCCGAAGTCGCGCAGCGCCTCGGTGAGCACGGCGATTTTCCGCATCGCCCAGAGCCGGGGGACGAACGGATGGGGCCGCTTGCCCGGTTGGAAGCGGAAGGTGTAGTGGCGTTCCTCCTCGCCAGCGTCTCCGCTCAGATGGAAGGTGAGCGGCCCTTCCCCCCGGTAGCGACCACAGATGACGATCTGGTCACTGCTGAAAAAATCCGGGAGCGCGTGGGGGATGAGGTCGTCGATCCTCCCCGGTGCCGGGTTCCCGTCCGTTCCTTTCACCGCG
>CAZKYJ010001003.1:0-2185 GCA_964556355.1 uncultured Verrucomicrobiales bacterium
CTTCTTTTCCTGGGACAACGCGACGATCCTGGCGACGAAGACGTAGGCCGCCCGCAACCCTGCGCCGCCCGGTGCCACCGCGGCGACGGTACGCCGGCCTGGCATTATGTCGACTTCACGGAAAGTTGACGCCTTATGCACGGACGGGAATCGATTTGTTCTATCAATCGCCCGTTTTGACCTGCTAGCATTGGCGGGAATTCAATGCACGCGCCCCGTCTCTCCGCAACTGAAGAGGGGAGTGGTTACTGTGGAGGTCGACACGGAGAGATCCGTTCTGGACACCATAGGGACGCAGACCGCCGGTACCGTCATCTTCGTTGGACACGCCCGCTTGCCGCATAGCCTAGCGGGCCGCGACTCGTCCCAGGTGGTGTCAGTGGAACTGGAGACCGACACCGCCTCCGGGAAGATACTGTCCGTGGGCGCCGCCGCGATTCCGGACCTGGGAACCAAGCTCCTGAGCTCGGTCCTCCTCGGTCACAACATCAACGAGAGTCCGGCGGGGCTGGCGGAGGAGATCCGTCGCCGCTACATCTGCCCGTCGCAGAAGGCCGTGGCGACGGCTGTCCTCAACGCCTTCGAAGCGTACGAGCGCTTCCGGCAGGCGGGGCTGGAGTAGGCTTCCCCGCCCGACTCCGGTCGGCGGGGCCAGGCGGCGGCGGCGTGCCTGACCGCTGCCAATTTTCTTCCGCTTCCCGTCTGCCGCTATCTGGGAGTAAACTCATTATTCACCTTTCCCATGTCGCCGCGGGCTTGCTTTCCCAGTACTGGGCCGATACCCTGACAGTGGACGCCGTTCATAGCATAGCCGGAGTTACATGAAGGGCATCGAAGAGTCCAAGGGAGGGATGGACGAGATGGTCTCTCCGCTTACGGAGAATGAGGCCAGCTACTCGCCGCTGCAGCTCCACTTCCTCCGCAGGTTGAACCGTCTGCTCCGTCTGCGGCAGGAGCAGGGCGGGGAGCTGAACAGCGACGGCGTGCGCCTCATCGACAGGGCCATCTACGGAACCTACTGCGACGCCAGCGATGTCGGCGTTGCCGAGGAGGCGCAGAAGCTCCTGCGCCGTCTGCCAGCGCCCACCCGCGGACACTCCAAAGGCTAGACGGCCGCCGCGCCCGCCGCGCTCCTCCACATCGCTAACCTTCCTGGGCCACCACCGTATTGCGCAGCACGCCGATCCCTTCGACCTCCACCTCAACCACGTCTCCGGCGCTGAGCCCGCCCGTCTCACCCGGCGTCCCCGTGAACACCAGGTCGCCGGGCTCCAGCGTCATCACCTGGGACGCGAAGCTGATCAGGGCAGCCGCGCTGTGTATGAGCGTCCCCGTGTTGGCCGCCTGGACCTCGTCGCCGTTGAGGCGGGTGCGCAGTTCCAGGCGCGCGGGGTCGAGGCCCGTGGCGATGAACGGCCCGATCGGCGAGAACGTGTCGCTGCCTTTCGCCCGCCACCACTGAAGGTCGTCCCGCTGCCAGTGGCGGGCCGACACATCGTTGCCGCAGGTGTAGCCAAAAACGTACTCCAGCGCCTGTTCCGCGGTTACGCCGCGACAGGCGCGGCCAATGACGGCGACCATCTCTCCCTCGTAGTCGACGCGGCGGGCGCCGCGCGGCAGGACGATGGCCTCCCCCGGCCCGATGACGGAGGACGCCGGCTTCAGGAACAGCTCCGGCTGCGCAGGCGCTTCCGTCTTGCCGGTCATCTTCTGGCTCTGCGAGAGGTGCGACGGGTAGTTGACGGCGGCGGCCAGGATCTTGCCGGGAGCCACGGGCGGCAGCAGCCGCACGGACTCCAGCGATAGCGCGTCGTCCAGAAGGCGATGCTCGCCGAAGAGATCACCCTCGATTGGGCGGACACGGCCCCCTTCCACGCGGCCGTAAGCCTCGCGATCGTCTCGCCGGAAGCGGGCGAATAGCATGCCGGTCAGAAGGGTATCGGGATGCGGCGGAAGTTCTCCATATACCGCCCGTCCTCGTCCCGCCAGAAGGAGCGCAACTGCTCCAGCGGCAAGTCCATCTCCGCCATCTGACTGGCGTGCTTGCGCAGCGCCTCCATCTTGAGCTCCATGACATCGCTGATGTCCACCCGATGGTTCACGTCGCTGGCGCTCCAGAGGTAGATTTCCTTGGCGCTGTGGGGCTCGAGCCCTTCGTCCAGCAGCTCGGGGAAGGTGGGCCGGT
>CAZKYJ010001004.1:0-2183 GCA_964556355.1 uncultured Verrucomicrobiales bacterium
AGATCATCGACGAGCTGATCGAGGACCTGCTCACGTTCGCGACCAAGGCGCCCGACGCCGCGCACCGCGACGCGCTGCTGCTCTACATCTGGCTGACCGACGTCGTGGTGGAGGGCCAGCCCGTCCCGCTGCCGGGCAACGGGGGCAATCATCCCACGCACCACGGCTTCGACTATTTCATGGGGCTCCCCGGGGGCGGCACCAGCCCGAGCGATCCGCTTCTGGAGAAGGACGGCACCCTGCAGAAGTTTTCGGGGCTTACCACCGACATCCTTGCCGACCACGCGCTGGAGTTCATCGACCGCGCGCAACAACAGCCCGATCGACCGTTCCTGCTCTGTTGGCACACCCGCGCACCCCACGGCGCCTGGCTGCCGGTCGCGCCGGAAGATTGGGCTCCCTACGCCGAGATGGAGCCCGAGCTACCCGACTACCCCGATCTCGATGTGGCGGCGATGAAGAAAGCGATGCGCGAGTATCTCGCCAGCACCAGCGCCGTCGACCGGAATCTCGGTCGAGTGCTCGACCGGCTCGATGCGCTGGGGATCGCCGATGAGACCATTGTCGTCTTCACCTCCGACCACGGCTACAACATGGCCCACAACGGGATTCACCACAAAGGCAACGGGATCTGGGCGACGAAAGCAAAGCCGCCCGGCGACACCCACCACGGGACGCGGGTGATCTCGGAGAAGTACCGCCCGAACATGTACGACCTCTCGCTGAAGGTGCCCGCCATCGTCCGCTGGCCGGGGGTGACCTCACCGGGCTCAGATATCGACGCGACGGTGACGGCTCTCGACTGGTTCCCGACCCTCGTGGCGGCGGCGGGCGCAGAGCTGCCGGAGAGCATACCGCTCCGGGGACGGAGTTTGGTGGGATTGTTAGGTGGCGAGGAACCCGACGGCTGGGACAACGACCTCTTCGCGGAATACCACATGACGCACTACGCCGAGGCGGAGATGGTCTGCTATCGGACGCCGGAGTTCAAACTCGTGCGCGATCGCCACAACGCCGGACGCGACGAGTTCTTCGATCTCGTGCGCGATCCCGGTGAATCGGAGAACCTCATCGCCAGCACCGATCCCCAGGTGCAGGCCGCCATCGCCGATCTCGATGCGAAACTGCGCGACCGATCGGCCGAGATCCGCCCGCGCCCGAACGTGCTTTTCATCGTGGCGGACGACCTCAACTGCGCGCTCGGCGCCTACGGCGATCCCGTGGCGGTGACGCCGAACCTCGACCGGCTGGCCGCGCGCGGCCTCCTCTTCGAGCGCGCCTACTGCCAGCAAGCCGTCTGCAACCCGTCACGCTCGTCGTTCCTCACCGGCCTCCGTCCGGACTCGGTCGGGGTCGATGACCTGCGCAAGAACTTCCGCAGAACCGCACCCGGCGGCGAAGATCTGGTGACGCTTCCGCAGCACTTCAAAAATGCGGGCTACTTCACCCAGGGGATCGGCAAGATTTTCCACAACATGGGCGATACCCAGGACCGCCGCTCGTGGTCGGTGGACGAGCAGCTCCACAAGGGCACCCACGCCGCCGACACCGTCTACCAAAGCAGCGCCGAGCCCGGCACGAAGCTGGAAATGAAATCTCCGGTCACGGAGTCCCTCGAGGTCCCGGATTCCGCCTACCGGGACGGGCGGATCACCGACCTCGCCGTCGAAGCGCTGTCCAGCGGGCACTTCCGAACGGCTCCGTTCTTTCTCGCCGTCGGCTACTGGCGCCCCCACCTCCCGTTCGTCGCCCCGCAGAAGTACTGGGATCTCTACGATCCGGCGACGATTGGTGATCCGGTCCCGTCCGCGCCACCGCGGGACGTACCGGAGATCGCGCTCCACGCATCCCGGGAGATCATGGGCTACGGACCGAGAGGGCGGAGCGGGCCGATCACGACTGAGGAATCCCGCCACTTCCGGCACGGCTACTACGCGTCGATCAGTTTTCTCGACGCCCAGGTCGGCCGCCTGCTCGATGCGCTCGACGCAGGCGGGCACGCCGACAACACCGTCATCGTCTTCACCTCAGATCACGGATTTCACATCGGTGAGCACGCCTTGTGGGGGAAGACCACGAACTTCGAACTCGACGCCCGCGTTCCCTTGATCGTCGCCGCGCCCGGATTCGCGGGGGCTCGGCGGACCCGATCGCTCTGCGAACTGGTCGACCTCTACCCGACG
>CAZKYJ010001005.1:0-2178 GCA_964556355.1 uncultured Verrucomicrobiales bacterium
GGGGCGCCTCCGAGGCCGTCCAGGAGCGCATGCGCAGCTTCGGGAACAACATCGGCACCGCCTACCAGATCTACGACGACTGCCTCGACCTCGTCGGCGACGAGCGCGAGGTGGGCAAGACGCTCGGGACTGATCTCGCCAAGGGCAAGCTGACGCTCCCGGTCCTGAATCTCATCAACCGGGCCACTCCCGCCAAACGGGCGAAGCTCAACCGGCTCCTCATCGAGCAGGAGCCCATCGATATCAGCGTGCTCGCGGGAATCGCCGACTACGAGGGCTCGATTGAGGCTGCGGTCGAAACGGCCCGGGAGCTCGTCGGAGACGCCCGGCGCGATCTCGTTGTCCTCCCGGACACGCCCCACGCGGACGCGCTCCACCAGATCGCCGACTACCTGGACGGCCTGCTCCTCACCTGCCGGAAGTAGGTGGGACCCGCCCCGCCTCCCGCCCTGCCCCAGAGACGAAAAAACCCAAGCCCCGGTGCGGGCTTGGGCTTCGCAAAATCTGACGGTAGCGTCGACTATTTCGTCGCGCTCTCGACGTAGGAAACGACGTCGCCAACCTTCTGAAGCTTCTCCGCTTCTTCGTCGGGGACTTCGATTCCGAACTCCTCTTCGAATGCCATCACGAGTTCGACGGTATCGAGTGAATCCGCTCCGAGGTCTTCGATGAACTTGGCGTCCGTGGTGACTTGCTCCTCGTTGACGCCCAATTGCTCAACGATGATGCTTTTGACTTTTTCTTCGATATTGGAATCCGACATGAACTGTATTTTCAGGGTGAAATTGTCCGCTAGCTTTACGGGGGAGCCCTAGGCTTTGCAACAAAATAAATGGCGCAAAATTCAGGTTTTCTCGCCGTTCTCGCCGACCGGCTCGGCGTCGGAATCCCCGTTTTCTTCCTCGTCTTCGGGCGGCTCGACGCGGTCGATTAGCTCGCCTTCAAAGTTCGCGAGCAGACGGTCGAGAACCGCGTCGGCGCCGCCGAACTTGAGGTCATCGATCGTCGCCTTGCCCGCCCCCTTGTCGGACTTGTAGTGGGCGTAGGCCAGACCTTTGTTCTTCCATTTCCGCTTGTCGACGCGGTGGACAGAGTCGAAAGCGATGCGCCGTCCGTCCGGTGTGGTAAAACTCGTGGCATCGGCTTTGAGCGATTTCGGCCGATTGATGAGGAAGACAACGAGGATGGCGAGGGCGAGCGCCCCCATCCCAGCCGCCCAGAAGAGCTGCTCCCTCTCCTTGCCCGGAAGGCGTTCTTCCGGCTCCTCCGGCAACGGCTTGTCCCTGCTTGCGGCATAGTCTCTCCAGTCCTGTGGTTCGCCCTCGTCCCAGCCCTTCTCCGCAGCGAAAGCAGGCCAGTCTTGGAGCCGCCCTTCCGCCTCGAACTGGTCGTAGGCTTTCGAGCGTTCCTCGAATACTTGGTACTCCGCGTAGATGGCGATTTCGTCCGGATATTTCCACAGGCCGTCTTTGAGGAACCAGAGGCCGAAAGCCGTCACCATGAGAAACATCAAGCCCATGCGGCGGAAGTACCACGGGGTCGTATGGCAGACGATCTCGCCCGTGCCGCCCGCGGCATTTGAAGTCAAATCGGATGGCTGCGTCGTCATGAGGATGGGTTGGGAATCGGGGCGAGGGAGGAAGCGCTTAGAAACACCGTTCCTCGATGCCTTGTCAACCCCCCAAACCTCCCCCGATGACCGAATCGTGCAAAATTGGCGGCGCCCGCCGAAACGCACCGAGGATTGCATTTGAAATCCCGGCCCCGCCCCCTGAATTAGCTTGGAACCATGAGCTTCGTCACCAGATTCAACGACCTCGCGGCGGGGGCCGCGCTCAGCCCGTCGCTCGCGAGGCTGCGCGCCCACCTCGATGACCCGTCGCCCGCCGCCACAGAGGCGCTGGCCGCCCGCTCGGCCGCGGTGACCCGGAAGCATTTCGGGAGGACGATGCGCCTCTTCGCCCCGCTCTACCTGTCGAACGAGTGCGTCAACAACTGCCAGTACTGCGGCTTCTCCCGCGACAACCCGATCCTCCGGGTGACCCTCTCGGTCGACCAGGTGGTCAAGGAGGCGCGCCACCTCTCGGCGGAGGGCTTCCGGCACACCCTCCTCGTGGCCGGCGAGCACCCGAAGTTTGTCTCCAACGGGTACCTCGAAGAATGCATCGCCGCCATCCG
>CAZKYJ010001006.1:0-2176 GCA_964556355.1 uncultured Verrucomicrobiales bacterium
TAGACGCGCGCAACTGGATCGACAACGCGAACAAGAAGGCCTTGGTCTTGGCCTTGGCCGTAGGCAGCCTAAGCCTCCCCCTCATGCTCGTCAGCGGAGACCGCTCGGCGGTCTTCCTCGCCAGGCACGAGAAAGCCAAGCTGGCCGCAGCGGAGGCACTTTTCAAAACCAGATCACGCGCCCCGCTCCTCATCGGCGGCTGGCCGGACCCGGAAACGAAGACGGTCCGGTACGCCGTCGAAATTCCCGGTCTCCTAAGCCTTATCGCGTTCCGGGATGCCGATGCCGTGGTGACGGGTCTCGATGCCTTTGCACCCGACGAAGTCCCCGATCCGCGCCTCGTCCACCCATTTTTCGACCTGATGGTCGCCTCTTTCTTTCTTATGACTGCCGTCGCGTCATGGTTCTGGTGGCGCCGCTGGCGAAAGGGAGAAGTGCCCATGGACCGGGTCCCGTTGTGGTGCGTCGTCCTCGTCGCCCCTTTCGGGATGATCGCGATGGAGAGCGGTTGGCTGGTCACCGAATTCGGGCGCCAGCCATGGATCGTACACGGCGTGATGCGGGTGGAGTCGGGGGTCACCCCGAATCCGGGGATGGGCCCGATATTCCTGATCTTTATCGTCGTCTACGCCTTGCTCAGCACAGGGTTGCTGCAGATGCTCCTGCGTCCGACGGAGAGGAAGCAGGAGGGCGGTTCCGGGGAGGTCCGCGATGGTCGCCCTTAGCGACCTGGGGGCCGCGGTGTTGCTGCTCGGCCTGATCATGTACGCCGTCTTCGGCGGCGCCGACTTCGGTGGGGGCATCTGGACGGCCTTCGCCACCGGCCCCCGGAAAAAGGAGCAGCAAGAGAGCCTTTTCCATGCCATCGGCCCGGTCTGGGAAACCAATCACATCTGGCTCATCTTCGTGGTGGTGGTGCTTTTCATGGTTTTTCCGAAGGGGTTCGCTTGCCTCTTCATCGCCCTGATGGCGCCGCTCGTCATCGCTCTGGTCGGGATCAACTTCCGCGGCGCCGCCTTCGCCTTCCGCCATTTCGGTCGGCAGACAGGCCGGGAGATCCCCGCGATTGCCCGGAGCTTCTCGGTGGCGAGCATGCTTACTCCCTTCACCCTGGGAATGGCGGTAACCGCTACCGCATCGGAGCGGATCCGGATCGCCGGCGGAGAGGTGGTGTCCGCGCCCTGGGACTGGATCACGCCGTTTACCGTTGTGGGAGGCCTGGTGGGAATGGCGGTATGCGCCTACCTCGCACCGGTCTACATGGCGGTCAGAACCGAAGGGGCACTACGGGAGGATTTCCGCTGCCGGGGGATGATCGCCGGCTGGGTGCTGGGCGCTCTGGTGCTCCTGGAGATTCCGGTGGCCGTCATGAATGCTCCTCACTTCGCCGAAAAGCTCTTTCTGCCACGTTCGCTGGTCTGTATAGCCCTGGCAGCCACCTGCGGTCTCGTTACACAGACACTGCTCTGGAGGGGACGATATCTTTTGGCGCAGATCGCGGCGGCCGGGACCGTGGCCCTTATTTTCCTCGGATTCGGGGTGGCCATGTACCCCGACATGGTGTTGGGCGAGCTCTCCATAGAGGCGGCGGCTGCGCCCCGGGCCACCCTTCTCGTCTTCTTCGCCGTACTCCCCTTCGGCCTGGCCCTGCTTGCCCCCTCTCTCTTTTTCCTCTATTGGACCTTCCGTGGGGAACCGGACCCCAGGAGGGTTCCCGGGGATCCTGGCCGGTGATATCCAGCGACATGGTCTCGAATGGACCGATGCCGTCCTGCACGGGAATGATCGATGAAGGGATATGGGACCGTTGCCCGATGCGAATGAAGATGGCCGCTCCGATGCTCGACCTTCACCTGCCCCGCACGAACCGGTAGAGGAGCGCCGGCAGCAGGCAGAGAGCGAAAACGAGCGCCATGAGCATGGCCAGGCCGGTCAACATGCCGAACAGAACGCTCGGCACGAAGTCGGAGAAGGCCAGCAGGGAAAAGCCCAGGATGATGATGAACGAGGTGTAGAGGAGGGCATGCCCGACACTGGCGTGGCTGCGCTTGACGGCCTCTTCGGCCGAAGATTCGCCCAGCTCTTCCAGGTAGCGGTGGATGTAGTGGATCGTGTCGTCCACGGCGATGCCCATGGCGATGGCGGCGATGGTAATCGTCATCAGGTCCAGCGGAAT
>CAZKYJ010001007.1:0-2172 GCA_964556355.1 uncultured Verrucomicrobiales bacterium
ACCCTGGTGAAGGGAGCCCTCACCGGCATCGTCAACGCCATCGACCTCAGCCGGACGGTCATGCGCAACATCCGCCAGAACCTGTTCTTCGCCTTCGTCTACAACGCCCTGGGCGTGCCGATCGCTGCCGGAATCCTCTACCCCGCCTTCGACCTGCTCCTCAGCCCGATGATCGCCGGCGCCGCCATGAGCTTCAGCTCGCTCTCGGTCATCGCCAACGCCCTCAGGCTCCGCCACGCGCGGATCGCCAGCCTCGATCACCGCGGCGCCTGAACCCCTCCCCGACCAGCTGGGCGTGAAGCCGTTCCAATCTTCCGACCAACGGATTGGGGCGCCTGGCAAACCTCCGAAAGAAACCGATGCGAGCGCCAACCTGGAGATTGGCGGTTGGGTGGTCGGGCCGCGCGGCGCCTCCGGGGGGATGCCTCCGAAAAGGTCACGAGAACCACTCATTCGGAGCGCTGATGACGACGGCAGCTCCCACCTCAGAAGCTGTCTAACAAGTCATGTTCGTGCCGAGGCTTCCCGATGCCGAGGCGACAGCCGATCCTTTCTTAGAAATCTCAGAGTCGGTGCTGACACGACTTACTAGAAAGCTTCTTAGCTTCCGAAGACTCCAAACAGGTAGCGGATCTCGTCCTCCACCGCCTCCTCGCTCTCGTTCTGCAGCGTCACCGCGATCTCCTCCTTGAGAATCCGCCCGTAGCGCTGCCGCAGGCGGTGCACCGCCACTTTCACCGCCCCCTCGCTCATCCCGAGCTGCGCCGCGAGCTCTTTGTAGCGCGGTCCACCCCCCTTCTGCGCCAGGACGTCCTTCAAGGCCTCGAAAAGCGCCCGCTTCCCTTCCCCGGCATAGGTCGCTTCCAGCCGCTCCATCGTCTGGTGCAGCAGGTTGATCCCCCAGTGCCGGTCGAAGAGTCTCTCCGGCGACTCGTGGTCGACCGCTTCCAACGAGCACCGCTGCTCCGCCTCGTCGCAGTCCAGCGGCAACACCTGCCGCGCCCCACCCCGCTTCTGCGTGTGCGCCTTCCGCCACTCGTTGCGCAGGAAGTTCTTCGTCGCCGTTCGCAAAAAGGCCCGCAGCGATCCCCTCTCCGCCCGCACGTTCTCAAAGGCGCGCTTGTTCAAGAGATCCGCCAAGACGCTCTGCGTCAGGTCTTCCGCATCCGCCGGCTCCAGCCCCTGCCCCCGCGCAAAGGCATACACCGGGAGCCAGTACGTCCGGCAGATCTGCTCGAGCGCGCGGTCTCGCACGGCGCTGTCGCTCTCCTGGGCATTCAGGATGACGCTCCAGCGGGTGTTGGGGAAGTCGTAGTCGGACATCACATCGGGCCGGGCTATCGGTGATCCTTCGTAGTGATGGAGCGAATCACAACCGAAAACCCTCCGCCACACACGCAGCGGAGGGGCGTGCACTCCCATCAACCTAGGGCGCGGCCGGGATCGGAGTGAGGATGAATTCTCGGAATGACGCACTGGCACTATCGTCGGCGGTCCCACAGAGACTCCCGAAACCCAGGGCGCCGGGACGACTGATGGCGGCGGTGTAGAATCCTGCGGTGATCTCGGCCGGGCCATTGATGTCAGCCGTCACCTCGACGATGAACGTGCCATACCCTTCTTGATAGATGTAGCGATTGCCGAGAAACACCTCTTCGGCGCTCGGGGCGGCCGACACTGCCCTCACCCAGGAGCCACTCGGCCCGATCGCCTGCAAGGACTGGGTGACCGGGGACCACTGGGTTGGGACGGTTCCGGACTCCTGGCTGAAGTAGACTCGGCCGGACTCGCTGATCTCGGTGGGCGTGCCACTGGAAGCCCCCAACTCGATCAGCGTGCCGTCAACATCCCAGAGCATCGCGTTGTAGACCGTGGTTTCAGTCGTGCTCGTATTCTTGCCCCGCGTGACTGTCTCGGCCGTGATGAGTCGCTCGGTATAGGCGACCTGACCGCTGGAGTTGACGGTCGCGTGATCTGGGAAAAATGAGAACTCGGATCCGGCGAGTGGAGTCAGCGTCAAGACCTCCGGAATGGCACCCGGGGCGGGATACAGGCGGAGTTCGTCCGGGCCGTTGCTGAACGGGCCGCGGTACTCGATGAGCGCCTCCCCCGTCTCGCTCAGGTCTGCGGGCAGGTTCAGCGAGTCTTCCGTGAAGAAATCCACCGTCGCGA
>CAZKYJ010001008.1:0-2170 GCA_964556355.1 uncultured Verrucomicrobiales bacterium
CCCCGGCCTGAAGAGCCCGCTCGGTGGGGAAGGGCAGATCGCCCTCCTCGCCCGCAAGAAGTGGAAGGCTCCGAAATCGGCCCCGGCCGCCGCGCCCGAGGTCGAGGGGACGTGGCTCGTCTTCGCCGACCAATCCGGGGTCGGAGAGGCCGTCGCTGCCCGGCTCGGTCCGGCGGCCACCGTCGTCCGCCGGAACGCATCGACCGACATCGCGGCGCTCATCGAGTCCTCCGGCGCCGACCGTTTCGTCTACTGCGGGGTGCTCGACGAGACCCTCCCGCCATCCGGGACCATGGGCACCGACGGGCTCCTCGACCTCACCCACGCCATCGAAAAGGTCTGCCCGACCAAAAAAGTTCGTGTCGATCTCATCACCCGGGGCGCGCAGCCCGTCGGGCGCGACCTCGACGGCATCGCCGTGCAGCAGACGGCCGCGCTCGGTATCATGCGCGTCATGCTCGGCGAGCACGCCAACATCCTTTGCCGGAACATCGACCTGCCCGCCGATTCGGAAACCCATTCCGATCTCATCGTGACGGAGCTCCTCCGGACGGAGCCCGATCGCGAAGCGGCTTTCCGGGGCGAGGCCCGCTACGTCCAGCGCATGAACCGCGGGCTTCCCTCCCGCCAGGAGATCGTCGGTCGCGAGGTGCCACTGCGGCTCGAATCCCGCGAGCGTGGGATCCTCGACTCGCTCCATTTCGCCCCGTTCGTGCTTCCCGATTGTGGCGCCAATGACGTCGTCATCGAGGTCAAAGCTGCCGGGATGAACTTCCGCGACGTGCTGAAAGCGCTCGGCATCTACCCCGCCGAATCGGCCGATGCCCGCATCTTCGGCGACGAGGTGGCAGGCGTCATCGCATCCGTCGGCGCCAATGTCACCCACGTCAAACCCGGCGACCGCGCGTTCGGCCTCGCCGTCTTCGGCCTCGCCACCCAGTCGATCGCCCGCGGCGGCGACGTCCGCGTGCTGCCCGACAACATCAGCTTCGAGGAGGCGGCCACCTTGCCCGTCGTTTCCATGACCTCGCTTTTCGCCCTCCGCGAGATCGCGCGGATCCGCAAGGGGGACACCGTCCTCGTCCAGGCCGGCGCCGGCGGCGTCGGCATGGCGGCGGTGCAGATCGCCCACCACTTCGGGGCCGACGTCATCGCCACCGCCGGCAGCCCGGCCAAGCGGAACCTGCTGACCATGATGGGTGTCAAGCACGTCATCGATTCCCGCAAGGGCGACTTCGCCGAGGACGTCATGGCGCTCACCGGTGGGCGCGGCGTCGATATCGTGCTGAATTCCCTTGCTGCCGAGGCCATCCCCATGGGGCTTTCCTGCCTCGCGCCCTTCGGTCGCTTCATCGAGATCGGCAAGCGAGACATCTACCAGAACAGCCGCGTCCCACTCTGGCCGATGCGGGCCAATTGCTCGTTCCACGTCGTCGCCATGGACGCCGTCTTCGATGGTGACGCGGAGCTCACCCGCCAGCTCCTCGACGACGTCGCTGGCCTGGCCGAGCAAGGCGCGCTCAAATCGCTGCCGTTCCGTGCCTACCCCGCTTCCCGCGTCGATGGCGCCTTCCGCCTCATGGCGCAGGGCAAGCATATCGGGAAGGTTGTCGTCTCCTTTGCCGACGCCTTCGTCGCGCGCCGGGTCACCCCGCTCGCTCCCGGGTTCTCGGTCAAGGCGGATTCCGCCTACCTCATCACCGGAGCCTTCGGCGGGTTCGGCCGGGTTCTCGGCGAGTGGCTCGTCCAAAACGGCGCCAGGCACCTGGTCCTCGTCGGACGGAGCGCCCCCGCGTCCCCCGAGGCCAAAGCCTACCTCGCCAAGCTCAAGGCGAGCGGCGTCCAGACGACCATCGCCCAGGCCGATGCTGCGGTGGAGGCGGACATCAAGCGCGTCCTCGCTTCGGTGGCCAAGCTCGACGTCCCTCTCCGCGGTGTCTTCCACCTCGCCATGGTCATCGACGACGCCCCGATGAGTGCCCTCGACCACGAGCGCATGCTCAAAGTCATCGCCCCCAAAGCCCACGGTGCGTGGTTCCTCCACGAGGGCACCCGGGGTATGCCCATCGAGGCTTTCGTCATGTTCTCGTCGGTCTCCAGCATTCTCGGGAACCCTGGCCAGGCGAACTACGCCTCCGCCAACGCCGTCCTCGATGCGCTCGCCCACAAT
>CAZKYJ010001009.1:0-2167 GCA_964556355.1 uncultured Verrucomicrobiales bacterium
TCACCGCGGGGTGCACCCTGCTGATGTGGCTGGGCGAGCTGATCACCCAGCGGGGGATCGGCAACGGGATCTCGCTGATGATCTTCGCCTCGATCGTCGCCGGCCTGCCGCAGGGTGTGCAGGCGTGGTGGACCAACACCGACCAGGTCTTCGTGGTGATGATGCCGTTCGTCGCACTGGCCGTGATCCTCGCGATCGTCTTCGTCCAGGAAGGCCAGCGCCGGATCCCGGTCCAGTACGCCAAACGAGTGGTCGGCAGGCGGATGACCTCCGGCGGCTCCACCTACCTGCCGCTGCGGGTCAACATGGCCGGCGTCATCCCGGTCATCTTCGCCGCATCGATCATGGCCTTCCCGCCCACCATCGGCCAGCTCCTCAACACGCCCGCGGCGCTCGACTTCGCCGCCTTCTTCAGTCCAAACGGCTGGGCCTACGTGGTCGGCGAGGTGTTCTTCATCATCATCTTCACCTACTTCTACACGGCGGTCACCTTCAACCCGGTGGACCAGGCGGACAACCTGAAGAAGCACGGCGGCTTCATCCCCGGCGTGCGCCCGGGGCGGCCCACCGCCGAGTACCTGGACCGGATTCTGTCCAGACTCACCTTCCCGGGCGCCCTCTACCTGGGCGCGGTCGCGGCCCTGCCGACGATCCTGATCAGCCAGACCTCGGCGAACTTCTTCTTCGGCGGCACCTCGATCCTGATCGTCGTCGGCGTTGCCCTCGACACGGTCAAGCAGCTCGAGGCGCAGCTGATGATGCGCAACTACGAAGGTTTCTTGCGGTAGGGCTCCGGCAATGTCCGAGCTCAACCTCGTCCTTCTCGGCCCGCCCGGGTCGGGGAAGGGAACTCAGGGAGAGAAGCTGCAGGAGGACCTGCGGCTCCCCTACTACGCGACCGGCGACATCCTGCGCGCCGCGGTGCGCGAGGAGACGGAGCTGGGCAAGACCGCCGGGAAGTACATGGACCGCGGCGACCTCGTCCCCGACGAGGTGATCATCGGGGTGATTGCTGAGCGGCTTGACGGCGCCGAAGCGGCGGACGGCTTCATCCTCGACGGCTTTCCGCGCACCACGCCCCAGGCGGAGGCGCTTGACGCCGAGCTGTCGGAGCTGGGCCGCGAGCTGACCGCGACGCTGCTCATCGACGTTCCCGACGAGGAGGTCGTCAGGCGCCTCGGCGGGCGCCGCACCTGCGTCGAGAACGGCCATGTGTTCCACGTCGAGTTCGAGCCGCCCGAGAAGGAGGGCGTCTGCGACATCGACGGCAGTGAGCTGGTCGTCCGCGACGACGACAAACCGGACGTGATTCGCCACCGGCTCGGGCAGTACCACGAAAAGACCGAGCCGCTCGTCTCCTACTACGACGGCAAGGGGCTCCTGCACCGGGTCGATGGAGTCGCCGCGCCCGAGGAGGTCAACCGGCGCCTCGAGGCCCAGATCAGCACGATCAAGATGGAGCGCGAGGACGACCTCTAGGGGCACCGTGTACCGAGCGATGATCGTCAAGAAGAGCCCCGAGCAGATCGACAAGATGGCGGCCGCCGGCGCGATCCTCGTGCGCTGCCTGCGGATGGTCGCGGCCAAGGCCCGCCCGGGAACGACAACCGGTGAGCTCGACGCTGCGGCGGAGAAGTTCATCCGCTCGCAGGGAGCCGAGCCCGCCTTCAAGGGCTACCGCGGATTCCCGGGCTCGATCTGCGCCTCGCCGAACTCGATGGTCGTGCACGGCATTCCCGGCCCCTACGAGCTGAAGCACGGCGACGTGCTCTCGGTCGACGTCGGAGTGATCAAGGGCGGCTGGGTCGCCGACGCGGCGATCACCGTCGCGGTCGGGGCCATCGACGACGAGGCTCAGGCGCTGCTGGACACCACGAAGAGCGCCCTCTTCGAGGGCACGGACCGCGCACGCCCGGGCAACCACCTGAGCGACATCTCGGCGGCGATTCAGCGCCGGGTCGAGATCGACGGACTCTCGATCATCCGCACCCTCGTGGGCCACGGGATAGGGCGTGACATGCATGAGGACCCGCAGATCCCCAACTTCGGCGAGCCCGGTCGCGGGCCGGAGCTGGAGGAGGGGATGGTCTTCGCGATCGAGCCGATGGTCAACGCCGGCGGTTCCCTGGTGCGGATGGGCGAGGACGGCTGGGCCGTCTACTCGCAG
>CAZKYJ010001010.1:0-2160 GCA_964556355.1 uncultured Verrucomicrobiales bacterium
AGGATATGGTGAACGATCTTGGGATCATCGACTATGTTGCGACCCCGCTTTCGCCGGAGAAGCCGGTGCACCTCGCGATCGAGATGGACAAACAGAACCGCGTGATCATCCCGAAGATCATCGTCAACGGCGAGGCCTTCCTGCACCCGGCCGTCTATCTGGAAGGTGCCGGAACCATTGGTGCTTTCGTCGGCACGACCCTGCTCTGGGGCGGGTCCGCCACCTTTGACGAGACGTCCATGACCGTGCGGCGGAACTCGGGCAACGCCCTGGCGTCCTAGCGCCCGTGGTGTCAAGCCTCCCCCCCGTGGCACGGGATCGTCCGCCATCGCGGGGGTACCCCAAAAGATTTCTACGGCAGCGCGGCGCCGCGGCAGGAGAGTGCCGCCGTCACCGGGCAGCCTGAGCGTCCGCTCCCGCCGGCTACGGACGCCGGAACAGCCGGTGCGAGCGGCTCCCCGCCCAGGTCACAATTCCGACACACCCGCGTGCGGGCGCTTGCCGCTCAGACGTTAGCAACTAGGCTGCGCGCGATGATCCCTACTGCGGACAAGCTCAACGACGAACTCCGGGACGCGCTCGAATCCGGGGCGCACGAGCTTTCGGACGCGCTGGCCGACCGGGTGCATCCCGTGGACGCCGCGGGGCTTTTCTCCGAGCTGGATGAGGAAGCCCGACGCGCGATGGTGGCGGCGTTCGACCACGAGCAGATCGCCGCCCTGATCTCGCACCTCGCCGCCCCCGATGTGGCCGCCGTCCTCCGTATCGTCCCGGTGACCGAGGAGGGACGGATCTTCTCGGAGCTGGAGGACGATGATCTCGTCGATATCCTCCAAGACATGGAGCCGCCCCAGCGGAAGCACTGCCTCAAGCTGCTCCCCGATTCGAAGAAGCGCATCGCCCACCAGCTGCTCCGCTATCCGGAGGACTCGGCGGGCGGGCGGATGACGACCAATCTCGCCACCCTCCGCCCCGAAATGACCATCCGCGCCGCCATCGAAAAGTTGAGCGAGCGCTCGGAGAGCACCGAGGTGCTCTCGCGGATTTTCGTCGTCGACAACGACAACCGGCTGCTCGGTAAAGTCCGCCTGCGCGATCTCACCTTCAACCAGCGCAGCGTCCACGTGCGGGAGATCATGGGCGGCGATCCGATCGCCGTCGCCGCCGAGGCCGACCAGGAAGAGGCGGTGAGGGTCATGTCGAAGTATGATATTTTTGCCCTTCCGGTCACGGACGCCGAGGGGCACCTTCTCGGCGTCATCACCCACGACGACGCGCTGGAGATCCAGGAGGAAGAGAGCACCGAGGACCTCGAGCGCCAGTCCGCCATCGCGGGAGAGATCGACGATACCGACTACCTCGACACGCCGGTCACGCGGCATATCCGCCGCCGTTTTGGATGGGTTCTTTTCCTCGCCTTCGTCGCCATTATCTCAGGCCTCGTGATCTTCCAGTACGAGGACGTCTTGGATCGTTACTTCGTACTCGCCATCTACATGCCCATGGTCGTCGCCGCCGGCGGCAACACGGGCGGCCAGGCGGCGACCATGGTCATCCGCGCCATGTCCCTCGGCGAGTTCAAGCCCTCGGCAATCTTCCGGGTGGCGTGGAAAGAAGCGCGCATTGGGATGGTCATGGGCGGGCTGCTCGGTGTCTGCATCGCCGCCCAGATCGTCTTCTACATGCCGTTCGACACCGATCTCCCGGCGGGCATTACCTTCGGCCATATCGCGGTGACCGTGGGGATTGCTCTCACGCTGCAAATCACCAGCTCGACGCTGGTGGGCGCCATCCTCCCCATCGCAGCCAAGGTCGGGAAGATGGATCCTGCCGTCGTCGCGTCACCCGCCATCACGACGATCGTCGACGTCTTCGGGCTGGTGATCTACTTCGGGTTAGCGAAGTCGCTTTTGGGTATCTGAGGCGCCCGGTCAGCCGATCTCGGGAATGGCGAACTCGTCGCGGTAGCTCTCGGTGGCGATGGCGTTCGCTTTCTCGCCAAATTCCCCGGTGAACACCTCGGCCTTCGGATCGAAGTCGAGCCACGGCCCGACCTGCGCCTGCCACTTCGTGAGGTCGACCCCGTTTGCTTCGAGGTGCTCCTGCATCCGGTCGAAGGTTTCGGCGGCGAGCTTGTCTCCCGCGAGCTGCTCCTTGACC
>CAZKYJ010001011.1:0-2158 GCA_964556355.1 uncultured Verrucomicrobiales bacterium
GACGCGCTCATCGCGACCGTCCTCCGCGTCTGCCTGCGCTACCTCTGGCTCTGGCAGTTGGAGGAGGGCTACGGCATCTCGATGATCACCCTGGAGAAACTCGTCCGTGACTGCTACGGCGACGATCCCGCCGAGCGCTTTTACTCCAAGCGCGGCGCCACCACCCGTCCCGAACTCCTAGTCGCCCGCATGCAGAAGGCGGCCGCCATCCTGCAGTTCAAGCTGGAGGCCCAGACCATCGCCCGGAACCCTTCGTGGGACATGGCCGACCGCATCCTCCTCGACCGGATCGACTTCCAAAACGGCACGTTCGACACGGGGGAGGAGACGCTCCCCTTGCGCGATACCTATTTCCCCACGATCGACCCGAGTGCCCCCACCGCCCTCCACCCGGCCGAGCAGGAGTGCCTCGACCGTTTCCGCGCGTCCTTCACCGCGTCCGCCACCCTCTGGGAACACATGCGCTACGTCGTCGAAAACGGGTGCATGTCCCTCGTCCGGGACGAGGCCGCCATCTTCCACGCCTGCGTACCGGTCGACGAGACCGGCGGGTTCCTCGACCTCGAGGTCGAGGGCCAGAAAGTCGAAGGCAAGGCCATGTTCGACATCTTCGAGCGCATCGTCACCCGCACGTATAGCAAGGGAGGACGGGGCGCCGCAGAAGTCGACAAAGACTGGTTTTACTACCTCTGGGCGGGGCCCCGCTCACCGCTGTTTGGGAAGGACAAGATGGCCACCTTCGAGGGCTACTTCCCCGAGGACAAAGCGACCGACAAAGAGCCGAAGAATCCCTATTTCAAGTTCATCCACAACGCGGGCTTCGCCGACCGGATCTGCCGCGAGATGGGAGTGCCCTCCAACGGACTTCTCGTCAACGGACACATCCCCGTCCGGCCGGAAAACGGCGAATCCCCCATCAAGGATGGCGGCAACGCGGTGACCATCGACGGCGCGTTCTCCGAGGCCTACGGTGACCGGGGTTACACCCTCATCATGTCGCGCAACCGGGTCGCCCTCGCCGAGCACCACCACTTCGACTCCATCGACGACGCCATCGAGCGGGGAACGGACATCGTCCCGAATATCACCACCGTGCGCGCGTACGAACGACCGCGCACCATCGGCGACACCCCCGAAGCCGACGAAATCCGCACGCGGATCGCCGCCCTGGAAGAACTGATCGAAGCCTACCAGACCGGGGCGCTCTAACCCCGTGGTTCCGCTTGGCCAGCCGAGGCCACCGACTGCCAGCCGAGTTTCAGCTATGGGTGCCTCGTCCTGATTTTCCCGACCGTCCTTAGAGCGCCAGTTCTGAGATCATACTCAATGAGCGCCCGCTCCTCTTCGGCAATGAGCAAACCCCGCTTCGCCTCCAGTTGCGGGAAACCGGTCGCCCTCATGACGTTCGCCGCTGGATCGAAAGTGATCTCGCGCCCCTTCAGGATGTAGGTCGCCCCCGTGGTGCGCGTGATCTCAACAACTGCGGAGCGACCTTGCAAAGACACCACGCCAGCACTTGACTTCGTCGCAGTCCCCTCGAGCACCCGGCAGCCCGCAGGAAACGCGGCCCGCGCGCCCGCGAGGCACAGGACGGTGAAAACAAAGTAGGCTGCGATCACTCTCATGACCGCAGCCTACCACGAACGATTGGCGTGTCGCCCTATTTCTTCTCCGCTTCCCTGTCGGCGGCGGCTTTGGCGATCACCTCTTCGGCGATGTTCCGCGGGCAGGGGGCGTAGTGGGCGAACTCCATGGAGAACTGGCCACGGCCGGAGGTCATGGTGCGCAGGTCACCGATGTAGCCGAACATCTCGCTGAGCGGGGCGTCGGCCTTGACCCGGACGCCGGTCGGCCCGGAGTCCTGGCTCTTGATCATCCCGCGGCGGCGGTTCAGGTCTCCGATGACGTCACCGACGTTGTCGTCGGGGGTGAAGACGTCGAGCTTCATGATCGGCTCGAGGAGCTGCGGCGCCGCCTTCGGCATCGACTGGCGGTAGGCGGCCTTGGCGGCCACCTCGAAGGCCACGGCGGAGGAGTCCACGGCGTGGAAGGCCCCGTCGGCCAGCGTGACTTTGAAATCCTCGCAGGGGAACCCGGCGAGCACGCCCTTTTCCTTGGATAGCTCGAAGCCCTTTTGCACCGCCGACCAGTATTCCTT
>CAZKYJ010001012.1:0-2156 GCA_964556355.1 uncultured Verrucomicrobiales bacterium
GACGCTCGGGAGCCGAATCGCGGGTCCCGACGGGATCAAGCCCATCATCGATTTCCTGACCAGCGTCATTTTCCCGCTCCCGTTCTATTTCATGGAGATTCTCGTCGGCCTCCTCCAGGCGGTGGTTTTCTCGCTCCTCTGCGCGGTCTACATCCAGCTGGTGACCTCCCACGGTGACGACCACGGCGATGAAGAAGGCTCCCATGCCCATTAGAAGATCGACTTCCGAATTTGGCTTCCGGGACCATGGCAAGACCGTGGGCGGCGGCTGACAAGAAAAGAAACACAACGCAAAAGACTAGAAAGAACACACACCCATGATCACCGAAATTCTTCCCATGCTCGCGCAAGGTGCCGCCGCCGCCGCTGACACGGCTGCTGCCGCTGGATCCGGCAACGTCGGTTTTGCCATCCCGCTCGCTGGCGCCGGTCTCGGCGCTGGTATCGGCGTCGGACTCGTCGGCGCCAAAGCCGCCGAAGCCGTCGGGCGTAACCCCGGTGCCTTCGGCAACATCCTGACGATTTCCATCATCGGGATGGCGCTGGCCGAGGCTATCGCCATTTACGCCCTCATCATCGCCTTCATTAAGTAAGACGTTTTTCTCCGCCGCCCGGCCGCATCGCGGCCGGGCGGCTCCTTTTCCCTTTCGTTTCCCGCACCTTTCTTCGCAGCCCAAGCCCGCACACACCATGGGAGATATCGCCAGTATATTCGGGGTCGAGTGGCCCAAGCTCATCGCCCAGATCCTCATCGTCGTCATTGTCTACGCCATCCTCAAGGCCAAGGCATTCGGGCCGGTGCTGGCGATGCTGGAGACCCGCCGCAACCGCATCGCGGAAGGCGAGGCCAACCTTGAGAAGATCCGCACCGACCTCGCCCAGGCCGAGGCCAAATCTGCCGAGATCGTTTCCACGGCCAACACCGAGGCCGACCGCATGATCGCCGACGCCAAGATCAGTGCCGCTGCCGCGGGGGAGAAGAAGAAGCAGGAGGCCATCGCCGAGGCCGCCGCCATCGTCGCCAAAGGGCGGGAGGCCACCGCCCTCGAGCGGGAGGCCGAGCTCACGGAGATGAAGCGCGACTTCGGTCGCCTCGTCATCGACGCCACTTCCAAGGTCACCGGCAAGGTGCTCACCGACGAAGACCAGTCTCGCATCAATCAGGAGACCGCCCAGCAGATCGCGCTGTAGTAGGCACCTCTCGGCATCCCTTTATCCCTTCCGAACTAGCCGTCGATGAAAGTCAGCAAAGACGCCCTCCGCGCCGCCCGCCAGCTGATGGCGGTCACCCTCGTCGACGGGCGAATCGATGAGCAGAGGGCAAAAAAGATCGTCTCCGCCATCGGTGAGAAGAAGCCGCGCAACTACCTCGGCATCCTCACGGCCTACCAGAACCTTCTCCGCCTGGAAGTCGAGAAGCGGAGCGCCGTGGTCGAGTCGGCCCAAGCACTCTCCCCCGAGGTCTCCGAGCAGGTGACCAAAGGGCTCAAAGGCAAATACGGTGACGATCTCACCGCCGAGTTCAAAACCAACCCCGACCTCATCGGAGGCATGCGGGTCAAAGTCGGTAGCGACGTCTGGGACGGGAGCGTCAAAGCACGTATCGATCGCCTCGCCGACCACTTCTAAGTCCCTATTTCCGATCCCCATTTTCATCCCTTTACCACCACCTTTCTCACATTTTAACCTTTTAATTTCCTTATGAGCAACATCCTGCAGGAACTGGAAACCGAGATCGCCGGTCTCAAAACCTCGGTCACCAAATCGAACGTCGGCACCGTCCGTCAGATCGGTGACGGCGTCGCCAAGATCGAAGGCCTGAGCGACGTCATGCTCAACGAGATGATCGAGTTCCCCGGTGGTCTCTACGGCCTCGCCCTCAACCTGGAGGAAACCGAGGTCGGAGCCGTCCTCCTCGGTGACAGCGAGCACATCCGCGAAGGCGATGAGGTCAAAACCACCGGCCGCCTCCTGTCGGTGCCCGTCGGTAAAGAACTGCTCGGTCGGGTTGTCGATGCGCTCGGCAAACCGCTCGACGGCCGTGGGAAGGTCGAAGGTTCGGCCACCTACCCTGTCGAGAAGATCGCCCCCGGCATCATCTCCCGGAAGAGCGTGAGCGTCCCCGTGCAGACGGGGATTATGGCGGTCGATGCCAT
>CAZKYJ010001013.1:0-2155 GCA_964556355.1 uncultured Verrucomicrobiales bacterium
CGTTTTCCCCCTCGCCCTGACCCATTTCCCGGCCGGTTGCCTGGCGCTCCGTCTTGAGCCACTCGAGGTAGTCGGAGGCCGTGGGTTCGTTGGCTGCGCGCCCATGAATCACGGTGGCCTGACCGGCGAGGATCAGCGCTTTATCGACCAGGACTCCCGCCATGGTGGGGAGCACGTTGCGGGGCATCTGGTCGATTTCCTCAACCATCCGCTCAATGGCGAGTTCGGCGCCACCGGCCGCCATCCGGCCTAGCTTTTGTTTAAGTGTCTCAATTTCAACACCTTCGGAATCCCGGATGGCCATTACGGTGTTAGTGGACACTCGCCATCGTCTGGCCGTCTGCCGGATCCCTGCGCCCTCGGCAAGCGCTTCCACAATCGCCGTATAAGTCGGGAGGTCGTAGCGTTTGAGACTCTGCCCGGTGGAGACTCCACCCGATTTGGTGCCCTCTAAGGCTTCCTGGGGAACGTCAAGCAAGGCGGGCTGTTCGGAATCCGTCATTTCGGGCGAAAAAGAAAAAGGGGCGGGGGATCAGGCGGGGCGGGGGATGAGCGCCAGCAGGTCGCTCTCGGCGATCCGGGGGAGTCCGGCGATGTGCCGGACGGGAAGGGTGCCGGCTTGGATCAGGCGCCGGACGTGGCGGGGCGTGCAATCTAGGAGCCCTGCAACGGTGGCCTGAGAGAAATGGGGCTCGACTCGTCGCCCCAGGAACGCTCTGAGGTCGCTCTCGGGGATTCTCGGCTCCCCATCGACCTCCCCAACGCGAGGAAAAGCACGGGAGGCCACCAGGCGCCGCACGATCGACGGGGGCGCGTCGAGCTCGGCGGCCGCTTCGTCGATCGTGTAGCCTTTCGCTCCTCGTCCCATCCGAAGAAAAAAGAGGGGCCGTCTAAGACGCAAGGGCGGGGGACTTCTCTTCGATCGGCGCCGCAGGATCGACGGCGCGACCCTCGGCAACCAAGCGGTCGCGGAGAGCCTCTAGCTCTAGTTCTAGCTGAGATTCAGCGATTCGCGCCAGCGGAGAGCGGGCCCGCTTCGCAGCGGCGCGCGCCTCGAGGATCCGCTGGGAAATCGCCCGGTAGAGTTCGTTTTGAGTGCTCATGGGTCCCCAATGCTACAGAAAATGGAATGCTACAGCAAATAGAATTTGCTACTTGGGCGCATTTTGTTGTAAAATGTAGCAATCCAAAATTGTCACAGTTGCCATATGAACACATTAGAACTCCCAAAATTACTTCGTGAGGTATTCCCCCAGACCCAGGATGAACTCGCCGAATTGACCGGGCTGGGGCGCGCCACGATCTCGCTCCATCTGATCGGGAAACGCGAGATTTCCGCGTCCCAAATAGGCGCGTATCTCCGGGCGGCGCCGCCGGTCGATCGGCCGGCTATCCTCTCGGCGTGGCTGCGCCGCTACATCCCCAACGAATTGCACGGGGAGATTTTCCACTCATCGAAGCCGCACCAATTGGCCGAACCGGTGGCCTCCTACCGCCCGAGCATCAGCGACGAATTCCGGCGGGCGCTCGACTACTTGGCCGGCGAAGCCGCGGCCGATCCCGAGCTCGAGTCAGTCTTCCTCGCCTTCATCCGAAGGATGGGCTGGGAGGGGTAGGGAGTCGGCGTATCCTTGCAACTCCTCCACCAGCGATTCCGACACGGGCACCCACCCTTGAAACCGCTTGCTTCCGGGCTCCAGCGGGTCACCAGGAACGCGCTCGGCTTCCACTCTCTCGAGCGTCCAAGCGGCGCCCGAGGCCGGCTCTATGCGGATTACCGTCTTCCCGCTCCGTTGGGTGCCCTCAATAGGGACATCGACCACCAGGAATTGAAATCTCGGCGGCTCCGCGCATCCCGACACTAACAAAGCCAAAAGAATCAATCTGGCGTGCGCTGGGATCATCCGCGCACCATAACCCATCTGCGCCCGGCGTGTCTAGCCAAAATTGGCACCGTTGGCGCTCAACGACTTACAAATAAAATCACAAAACCCTATATTGTTTTGTTGCAATCTAACAATTAGCGCCGTAAGATACAAGCGAACCGGGGAACCGGGAGGCTGCAACCTCCCGATCCCCCTAACCAAAACAGCAAACACTACTTGCAAATCATGGCTAACACCAACAAACCCGATGCGTACGAACGCGTCAACGC
>CAZKYJ010001014.1:0-2151 GCA_964556355.1 uncultured Verrucomicrobiales bacterium
CGCTTTAGCCTCGATGTCGAGCGCCCGTGCAGCGGGATCCGCTCGCTGTTCAGCCTGATGATGATCAGCGCGTTCTACGGCTCTCTCGCCCTGGAGCGCGGCTGGACCCGAGCGATGCTCTTCGCGCTCGCCATCCCTCTGGCCATGGTCGGCAACTTCGTGCGAATGGTCATGCTGGCCGTCGGCGCGCTGCTCTGGGGATCGGAGTTCGCCATTGGGACGACCGCCTCCCCCAGCGCCTACCACACGGGGAGCGGCATGGTCGTGTTCGTCGTCGCGCTCGGAGGGATGTTCGTGGCCGCCGGTTTCCTCGACACCTTGGAATCCAAGCTTCCGCGGATGGCCGTTTTCAAATGGCTGCGCACACCGAAGCCGGAAAACCAACCCGCGCGGCACCCGCCCCGGATCTGGCGTTCCGTCGCCGCCCTCTCGATGGCGGTGGTGACCGTCGTCCTCTGTGGCGTGACCCCGGTGGCGAGCACGTGGAGCGAGCCATCGCTCAGCCTCGACCTGCCCATTGTCATCGGCGATTTTGCGGGTGAACTGATCGCGCCCCAAGAGGCCGAACGCCAACTTTTCAACGAGGGGGTCGAGTTCGAGCGCGCCAACTACCGTTCCTTTGACGGCACGCAAGAGTTCCTGTGCACGGCGCTGGTCAGCGGCCCGGTGCGCCGGTCGCTCCACCGACCCGAGGTCTGCCTCCCCAGCCAGGGCTGGCAAATCATCGAGCGCGACACCATCTCTGTTCCCGTGGGGGACGCGGCGTCCCGCGCCGCCACCCTCCTCACGCTGATGCGCGACCAGAAAGGCGACAACGGGGAGAGCTACCGGATCTTCGCTTTCAACGTCTACTGGTACGAGGGCGATGGCACCAGCGCGCCGACCCACGCGCAGCACATCCTCATCGGCCACCGCGACAACCTCTTCCAAAACATCAACCACCGCTGGGGGATGCTTTCGTTCTTCGGATCACTCCCCCCCCGGCGGACGCCCGCGGAACTCGATGGGGTGGCAGCGGGGATCGAGATCGAACGGATGACAGCATTCATCGGCCTCATCGCACCCGAGCTCCTCCGTGGCGAGGCCGGGGCCGACCGGCGCGTCGCTCAATCCACCAGCCGGTAGCCCGCGCCGTGGACGGTGAGCAGGTGCTTCGGCTCGGCGCCGGCGTCGCCAAGTTTTTTCCGCAGCTGGGCGACCGTCTGATCGACGGTGCGGGTGGTTCCGAAATACTGCATGCCCCACACCTGGTCGAGCAGGGAGTCCCGCGTGAGCACCTCGCCCCGCCGGCGACGGAGCAAGAGGAGAACCCCCAGTTCTTTGGGGGTGAGCGATTCCCGTTTCCCCGCGCGCTCGACCTCGAACGATTTGGGGAAGACCTTGGCCGATCCGACGCGGAACCCGGCCTCGTCGTGGGTGGCCTCCCCGGAAGCCCGGCGCAGGAGGGCACGGACCCGGGCAACCAGCTCCCGCACGCCGAACGGTTTCGTCACGTAGTCATCGGCGCCGCTCTCCAAGCCGATCACCTTGTCGAACTCCTGCCCTTTCGCCGTTAGCATGAGCACGGGAACCGCCACCCCCTGGTCCCGCAGCTTGCGGCAGATGGCGAACCCGTCCAGCCCCGGCAGCATCACGTCGAGGATGACGAGGTCGGGATCGAAGCGCGCCACGGCATCGGGAGCCGTGTCCCCTCGCGGGCAGCTTTCGACCAGGTAGCCCTCTCCACCGAGCACCTCCTCGAGCCCGAAGCGGATACTCGCATCGTCCTCGACAACCAGGATCTTCTGACTTCCGGAAGCATTCATTTTTCCAGCTCCACGACGAATGTGCTCCCCCCCCCATCGCGGCGCTCGTAGCGGATCTCGCCGCCGTGGGCGCCGACGATCTGCTCGGCCAATGTCAGGCCCAGGCCGGATCCGGCCACCCCGCTGCTCAACGAATTGTCGGCGCGGTAGAAGCGCTGGAAGATCCGTTTCTCGCGCCCGCGCGGCACGCCCGGCCCACGGTCGCTGACGCGGAGGATCACCCCCCCGGAAGGGCGCTCCGTCAGCGCCACTTCGACCGAGCCTCCACCGGCGCCATATTTCTCGACGTTCGAGAGGAGGTTGACCACCACCTGGGCGAGCCCATCGCGATCGCCATGGACGACGG
>CAZKYJ010001015.1:0-2145 GCA_964556355.1 uncultured Verrucomicrobiales bacterium
CATCCCGGCAGGTCGTCTCCATCTCCGAGGGATCCACCGGGAGCTCCCGGCGCTGGGAGACCAACAGGATGGAAAGGGCTGCCCGGCTTTTCTCCACAGGCGTCTCGCGGTCGATCACCGTATCCCGAACCCCACCGATCCCGTAGACGATCGCGCTGCCCGGCCTGACGGATCGCCCGTTCTTCAACTCCCGCCCGATCACCCCCCAGGTGAAGCGGTCGACGCGGCGGCGCGCGGCGAGCAGCCGCGCCCGCACCTCGTTGGCGAACTCGAAGCGCTCCCGCTCCCCCGCCCCCTCGCCGAGCATCTCGCCAAACCCCATGAAATCTTCGAACCCGAGGACGTCCTCCGGGTGCCCCCCGGCAGCCGACGGCGGGTGGTAGGTGCCCCGCCGGAGGTGCACGAACGCCCGGATCCGCAGGAGGAAATCGTAGGCTTCGAGCGCCCGCGGGTCGGGCAGCTCGGTGTAGATTTCGTGGCTGTGTCGGAACTTCTTGCCGGCCAGCGTCCAGATGCCCGCCAGGAAGACCCGGAGGCCGTCCTCTTTGATATCGAAACGGTCCAGCCGCTCGAGCTCGGCGAAGGACTCGCCCCAGTGGTCGCGCCAGAACCGGCTGACGTGCAGGAAGTGCGCAAACGGATCGTAGCTCTCCCGGATGCGCTCGCGGAAGCGGTCGGACAGCCCGTCGGGATCGTAGACCGGCGCCATGTCGAGCAGCGCGTTGAGCGCTTTCCCGGTCTGGCTCGGCATGTCGTCGAGGTTGAAGGGCAGCGCCTCGCCCGAAAACCCGCAGCTCTCGCGGAACCTCCCGGTGTGGAGCACCTGGCTCTGGAGGGCATTCAAGAAGGCGTTCCCCTCGATGACATCGTCGAAAAGGAAGGCGAAATCGGTGTCCGAGCACGGCGTCATCTCCGCCCGACCCGAGCCGCCGAGCGCCACGACCGCAAACGGCCGGTCGTAGCCCAACGCCCGGTGCTGCCCCTCCGCCCAATGCGCCATGACCGCATGATAGATCGCGCTCCGCCCGGCGACGATGGCACGCCCATTGTCGAGCTCGGGCGAGCGGATCATCGCGTCATTGGCCGCGATCAGCCGGTCGAACGTCGCCGGCACGCCTTCGCTGTCCGCCCCTGATAGGATCGACTCTGGGCGGTGGGAAAGCGGGGGCATCGTGCGGAGCATAGCCCCGGGTGGGGAATCTGCCTAGGCCGAAACACCCCCGGCCAAAATGCCGTTGGATTTTCCCGCGAGCGCTGAGAATATTGGGGGGTGGTCAGACGGCAACTCTCCCCTAACATTCGGGGGGTTCCGCCCGTCTAAACCCTGACGAATCTCCGCATCCCCCCTTCACCCGCCACTGCTACCAACCCATGCCAAGCTACCCACCTCCACCAGTCCCCCCGGGCGGCGGACAGCCCCACCCGCCCCACGTCCCGCAAGGCCACGCCCAGTACCACCCGCCGAGCGTACCGACGGCCACCGGCGTTTTCCATCCGCCCGTGGCCACCGAGTACCCGCAGGCCGCCATGACGGCCGCTATGGCACCCGAGCACCAGAGCGACGACGCCATGGCGAAATCCCAGCGGAACTCGAAACTCCTCGCCGTCGGCATCGCCGTCGCCGTCCACGCCCTCATCATCCTGGTGGCCACCCTCGTCATTTTCCAAACGCTTAAGGACGACATCGTGGAGATCACCGCGATCCCCGGTGACGCCACGGCCGAGACCACCTTGCAGAAAGACGTCATCAACCCGCCCCAGCGGCGCCCTCCCACCGCCTCCGCCGCAGCGGTGAGCAACGTGCTGAGCTCGAACGCCACCTCGGACATCAGCGTCCCCGTCGTCGAGGACATTTTCAACGAAGATCCGGTCGATCTCAGCGCCGTGATGAGCAACGACCTTGGGATGAACCCGTTCCAAGAAACCTCGTTCTCCAGCTTCCTCCCTTCGTCGATGTCTTCCCGCTGCACCTCGAAAGACCGCGAGGGTCGCCTCAAGGAAACCGGCGGTAAACCGGAGGCGGAAGAGGCGGTCGTCAGCGCTCTGAAGTGGCTCAAGACGCAGCAGAGCCAGGACGGGTCGTTCGGACGTTCCCACCGCACGGCCATGACCTATCGAGGCCAAGTTGTCGACCCGAAGGCAGTG
>CAZKYJ010001016.1:0-2137 GCA_964556355.1 uncultured Verrucomicrobiales bacterium
CGTGTTCGACGCGAGTTGCCTCGCCGGGTGGAATGTGCTCGACGCCCTGCCCGGCGCGCGCGCCATCCGTCCCGTCGAGCGCCTGCGCGCCGCCGTGGCCGAGGGGGCGGCCGACGGGCACTTCGCCGTCATGTTCGGTGCGCACGCCGCCGTCTTCAACGTCCCGATCGCCTCGGCGCTCGTGGCGCACGCCTACCTCGAATGGAAGCGGGGTGGGGGGGCCGCGATCGCTCGCTCGTCCGGTGTGGCCTGCGAGGAAGCCTTCGCCCGCGCCGCCGCCGACGCGGGGCTCCGGGAGGTCGTCGCCCGGATCATCCGGGGGGCTTCGGGCACGTCGAATGTCTTCGCCGCGTGCGCATGATCGCCCGTGCTGCCGGGATCGAGACAGTTCCCGAGATCGATCCTGATCTCAAGGATGACGACGCCCTCACCGCTCCGTGGCAGGTCATTGTCTACAATGATCCCGTCAACCTCATGAGCTACGTCGCCGCGGTGATCCGCCGGATTTTCGGCTACAGCGAAGACAAGGCGCGCCGCCTCATGCTCGACGTCCACCACAAGGGCAAGGCCATCGTCTGGACGGGCGATCGCGAAAAGGCCGAGTTCTACGTCCAGCAACTCCAGTCGTTCCAGCTTCTCGCGGCCATGAAGAAGGCCGGCTGAGCGCATTTTCCTCCCCCCATGCAACTGGTCAAACGAGACGGCGACGGCTTCGAGCTATGCGAGATGGACCTGGCGGACCTTCGCGTGCTCGCCGCCGCCTCGCGGGAGGCCGACCCCACCGGGCACCCCGCCGCCGAAGAGCGCCTCTTCCCCGATCCCCTGGCCGACCACAGCGCCGGTGAGAAGGCCGACGGCGACCGCGATGAGGACGTCGAATCCTTCCTGGACGACTGGCACTCGTATGTTCGCCCCGATCTCAAAGACGCCTTTGATACCGCGGCGGGGACCTTTTCCCGCGATCTTGAGAACGCCGAGCTGATCCCCGGCGGCGAGGGGCAAGAGAAGCGTTTCCGCATCCGCGTCCCCGGCGACCACGCCGAGGCGTGGCTGAGCATCCTCAATCAGGCACGCCTCGTGATGCACGCCAAACACGACCTCCCCGAGACCGACGATATCGATGACATCGCCACCCTCGCCGAGTCCGGCAAGCTCGAGCCTTTCCTCCTCAGCCGCTTCTATGCTTCTATCCAAGAATGGCTTGTCCACCACTACCTGTGATCCGGGTATTGGCAGCGCTCGCGGCAATCGATTTCGGGATGGCCGTCGGCGCTTGCCCAATCAATGCGCTACTCCGATGAAGTTTCTCCCCAAGAGTCTTGCATTGACGGTTGCAGTGCTGGCAGTGTTTCTTTTGGCCACGACATGGGTTGTCGTGGGGCACGGAGTCAAGCATCCGTCGAACTCCGGAACACTCGCAGGAGTTCTTCTTTGGTGCTGCGGGGCGTTTCTCGTGATCGCCGGCATTGCATCTCTCGTCATCTCAATTCTGTCGCTCTTGCGAACACCCCGACGAATTGGTGTTGTCGGGGTGGCGACTTCGATGGTCGCGCTGACGATCCCGTGGGTGATCAAGCACAGGATTGTCGATCTCGTCTCCCTGTCGGAACGGTATGATTTTCAAAGTGCCGACCCGGACGGCCTCCGGTTGTCCGCCCGGCAACTCGTCGAGACGGCAGGGGGGGCGGAATAGGCTCGTCGGCGGCTACTTCGGTCTTCGCGTGGCCGCAGAAGACGTCCCAGAGAATGTCCGGAATTTCATCCCAGGAGCTTCTTCCGTAGAGGTTGCCGAAGCCGGCATGATACTCGTGACCGACGGCATCGGAAGATGGCGCGGGGGCTATCTCATCGTTCCAACGGGATCGGATTCCGTACCTCGGCAGGCTCGGAAAATTGACGATGGGTTCTATTACGTCACGGCGGACTGACGACCGGTCCGCCGCGCGTCGCTACTTGGCTGCCGCCTTTTTCTTCGCGGCCTTCTTTTTCGCCGGGCGGGGAGGGAACTGCCACTGGATGGTGCGCTTGCCTTCGGGGTCGAAGGCGAGCGCGGCACTGAACGGGCGGCCTTTTTTCGAGGTGAAATTCTCCAGGACGTCCGTCTTTCCTTCGGTGAAAAACTTGCTCGCCTGCTCTC
>CAZKYJ010001017.1:0-2135 GCA_964556355.1 uncultured Verrucomicrobiales bacterium
GCAGTTGCCGATTCCGCGCTCGGTGATCTGGTCGCCGATCCACATGAGGAGCAGCGTTCCGGCCGTCATCACCACGACGGCGGTGAAAAGGAAGGCGACCGTATTGTCCATCGCCACGAGATCCTTACCGAGCCTGTTGATGGTCTCCTGAATCCCCGCGAGGAACGGGTTCGTCCCGGGGTTGAGGAGGCTCTTGGCGAGGAGGTAGCCTTGGATGATACAGAGGACGATCGCCGCGTAGCGGGTCATCTGGTTGATCTTCTGGCGCCCGCCGTCCTCGCGGGACAGCTTGCCCAGCTTCGGAACCACGGCCGTCAGCAGCTGCATCATGATCGACGCGCTGATGTAGGGCATGATGCCGAGGGCAAAAATGGCGCAGTTCGTCAGGCCACCACCGCTGAAAACGTTGAGCAGGGCCGAAAGGCCGCCACCTCCCTGGTTGCTGCTGTCGGCCGCCCATGCGGTCAGCACCGATGGATCAACCCCCGGAAGGGTGATCGCCGCGCCGATCCGGACGACGACGACCATCGCGAGCGTGAAGAAAATACGCTCCCGGAGTTCGGGAATCTTGATTGAGTTAGCGAAAGCAGAAATCATCGGGCAGGAGAAAGTGGGGGCATTAGTTAACAGGGATTAGCATTTAGTCTAGCCGGAAGGATGCGCCGGGGCACCATTCTGGCGAACTTCCGCCAACCGCTAAGCGCTAACCGATCCCCCAGCGGCCTCGATCTTCTCTTTGGCGGACTTGCTTACCTTGACGCCGACCAGCGTGAACGACTTCGAAAGATCGCCGTCGCCGAGGATTTTCACGGCATCGTAGCGACCGCCGATGAGGTTGGCATCGCGGAGGGCGGCCTCGTTGATCTCGGCCCCCGCCTCGAAGCGTGCCTCGAGATCCCCGACGTTGACCACGGCGTGGTGGGTGGTGAACTGGGAGTTGTTGAATCCCTTCTTGGGAAGCCGGCGGTGCAGGGGCATCTGGCCGCCCTCGAACCCGACGCGGACGCCACCGCCGGAGCGGGCCTTCTGCCCCTTGTGGCCACGGCCGCTAGTTTTCCCCAGGCCGGAGCTTTCGCCCCGCCCGACCCGCTTGGTGCGGTGCTTGGCGCCTTCGTTGGGTTTGAGGTCGTTGAGTCTCATAGTAGATAGCGGGGCAGCGCCCCAGTTTACAAATTGGATGGGTCGTTAGATGGCGACTTTGTCGCGGGACTTTTTGCCGCGGAGGGCATAGATCTCGTCCTTCGTGCGTAGCTGGGAAAGCGCGTCGATCGTGGCTTTGACCACGTTGGCGTGGTTGCTGGAACCGAGGGATTTCGCGAGGACGTCGTGGATCCCGACAGCCTCGACCACGGCGCGCACACCACCACCGGCGATGACCCCGGTTCCCGGCGATGCCGGGCGGAGCATGACGCGGCCCCCGCCGAACTCACCGATGACCGGGTGCGGGATGGTCACGCCGTCCAGCGCCACCTTGACCATACGCTTCTTCGCGGCGTCGCTCGACTTGCGGATCGCCTCCGCGACCTCGTTGGCCTTGCCGAAACCGAAACCGACTTTGCCATGGCCGTCACCGGAAACGATGAGGGCACTGAAGCTGAAACGACGCCCCCCTTTGACGACCTTGGCGCAACGGTTGATGAAGACGACCTTCTCGCTGAGCTCGGGCTTGCGGGAATCGTCGAAGCTCTCCACCATCTGCGCGGCGCGGGCGGCACCGGACGAGCGGCGGGGCTTGTCGCTGGAGACGGAAGCCTCGGCAGCAGCTTCCTTGGCGGCGGCCTCGAGCGCCTCGGGCGTGGCCTCGACTTCAGGCTCGGTCGCAGCGACCGGGATGGATTCGGGCGACTCCGGCTCGGCGGCGTTCGTCTCGTTGTTGGCTTTGTCTTCGGTGGCCATGGTAGATGGGGAAAAAGTGCGGGTGGCGTGGATTAAAACTTGAGCCCCTTCTCGCGGGCGGCGTCGGCCAGTGCTTTCACTTTGCCGTGGTAGATGAAGCCCCCGCGATCGAAAACGACCCTTTCGATCTTCTGCGACTTGGCGCGCTCGGCGATGGTCTCCCCGATCTTGGTGGCGGTGGCCACGGTGGCGGAACCACCGGCCTCGACGCCCTTCTCGGCGGTCGAGGCGGCGGCGAG
>CAZKYJ010001018.1:0-2135 GCA_964556355.1 uncultured Verrucomicrobiales bacterium
ATCCAGCGTGAGGAGGGAGAGCACGTTGTCCCCCGCCGAGGCCACCGAAAGCAGGCGCCCCCCCTCGGCCGCGGGCGCCAGGGCCCGGCACAGGACGTCCGCGTCCTCCCAGACGCTCCCGTAACGGATGCTGCCGAAGGACGCCCGGTCCTGGATCCGGCGCTCACCCGGGGACCCCTCCCCCGCCCCCGGCCAACGTCGATCCCATCGAACCGGTTCCGCCGGAGGGCGACAAGGTGACGGTCCGCCAGCGACTCGAGGTGCATGCCCAGGACGCGAACTGCGCCGCCTGCCATGCGAAGATCGACCCACTGGGATTGGCCTGGGACAATTTCGACGCCATCGGCCAGTGGCGCGACCGCGAGATCGTCCCGACCGGCAAGGGGCAGGATCCCCTGGCCGATCCCTCCGGGGTTCTCCCCGACGGCCGCGCCTTTCAGGATGCCGACGAGTTCAAGCGGCTCCTGCTGGAGGACCGCACGACCTTCCAGAGCGCCTTCATCGAGCATCTCTGCACCTACGCGCTTCGTCGGGTGCTCACGGTGGACGACGAGGACGACGTCCGCTTGATTCTCGAACAGGTGAAGAAGCCCCCCGGCGGCGTCCGCGACATCGTCCGGGCGGTGGCCGTTTCCGATTTGATGAGAAAGCGATGAAGCGATTAGCTCTTAGCCATTAGCCTTCTTGTGAATAATGCTAGCAGCTTATGAAGAACTTTAGAGACCTCCAAATCTAGAACCGATCACATGGACTCACCCTCGATGTCTATCGAATCACGCAAAACTTTCCCGGCACCGAAACCTATGGACTCCTCAGCCAGATGCGTCGTTCCGCCTCTTCGGTTCCGACCAATATCGCGGAAGGTTGTGGTCGGAGCACGGATAAGGACTTCGCGAGGTTTCTCGACATGGCCATGGGTTCCGCGTCTGAACTCGAATACCAACTCATCTTGTCCTGCGACCTGAGGTATATCCCTCAAGACATCTTCGAAACAACGAACGCCGAACTTACTGAGATCAAACGCATGCTCAACGCTTTCATTCAAAAACTAAGAGCTAAGAGCTAAGAGCTAATTCCTACCCGCTAAGAGCTTCCCCATGAACTATTTATCCCAATCCTGGCGGATCGACCGTCGCCATGCTCTCCGAGCGATGGGTTCCTGCATTTCGCTGCCGTTTCTCGAGTGCATGGTGCCGCTCCGCGCGTCGGAGAAGGCGACCGAGTCCCCGCGGCGCAGCGCTTTCATCTACCTCGCCAACGGCGTCCACTCGCTGAACTACCAGATCACCACGCCGGGAAGGGACTACGAGTTCTCACGCTCGCTGAAACCGTTGGAGAAGCACCGGGAAGTCATCACGCCGATCAGCGGACTGCATCATCCGGGCGGCCTCGGGCATCATCACAACTGCATCAGTATCTGGCTCACCGGCGGCAGGCTCGGCCCCTCGGACCGCAACTCCATCTCGGTGGACCAGAAGATGGCCGAAGTCACCGCGCAGCACACCCGCTACCCCTCGATGGAGATCGCCCTGACCCAGAATTCGCTCGCCTGGACCGCCGACGGGGTGCAGTTGCCCGCGCTGCGCCGCTGCAGCGAGATATTCGATTCGCTCTTCGAGGAGCCGAAGGGCGGCAAGGAAGCCCAGCGGAAGGCCCTGCGCCGCAAGGCCAGCGTCCTCGACGACAACCTCGCGGAGGTGCGCCGACTCGAAAAACAGATGGGTAGCGCCGACAAGGGCCGCCTCGACCAGTACCTGACCTCGGTTCGCGAGGCGGAGATCCGCACGCAGCGAGCCGATGCCTGGCTCGACACGCCGCTGCCGGCGATCTCCGACGCCGACCGCAAGCGAACCGATCGCGACATTCCCAAGACGCAGGCGGGCGAGTACTTCCGCACCGTCTACGACCTCATGGTGCTGGCCTTCCAGACCGACGTCACCCGGGTGGCCACCTTCAGCCTCGGCGGCGAGGGCGATGCGTTCTCCATCCCCGAGATCGGCATCACCGAGTCCCGCCACCAGCTCAGCCACCACGGCGGCGACGCGGGCTACATGGAAAAGCTCACCAACTACGACACCTTTGCCATCGAGCAGTTCGGCTATTTCCTCACCCGCCTCTCGGAGACGAAGGACCTG
>CAZKYJ010001019.1:0-2133 GCA_964556355.1 uncultured Verrucomicrobiales bacterium
GGGCAGCGCCATCTCCATCAACCAGGTCGCCGGATCCTTCGGGGGCCTGTCCCTGAACGCGGGCGGCACGGAGGGATCCTTCGCCCAGGTCGGCCACGGCGGCTGGCTTTCCTCCCTCGGTGTCGACGGTGCCGCGATCTCGATCGACGCCACCTTCATCGACGGCAATGCCGGCTCGGGGGATGCCGCCTACGTCATGATCGGTCACGGGGGCTTCAACGAGACTCGCGACGTCGCGGGCACGGGCCTGCGGATCGGGTGGTCCGAGGCGACCCGCTCCGGCGACATCGACCTCGACGTCAGCGGAAACTTCGATTTCGACGGGGGATCGGGAGTCGGCTCCTTCGCCCAGGTCGGGCACGGAGGGCGCCGCAACAATGCGGTCGACGGGGAGGGGCACAGTGGGACGATCGATCTCGACGCGGACTCGATCGACCTCTTCGGCGGTTCGGGCGCGGAGTCCTACGCCATGGCCGGGCACGGAGGCTACCAGACCACCGGGAACCATTCCGGTGACATCATCCTCGCGGCGACCGGACCGAACAACTCCAGCGGGCGCATTCGCATTCGTCCCTACACCGGAGGGGGGGCCGTGGATGCCGATCGCGCCTTCACCCAGGTCGGCCACGGCGGCTTCGACGCCGATTTCGACACGGCCGATCTCGTCACGGTGGCGGACATCAATGCCCAGCCCTACTACGTCGACAATCGCGCCGCCAATCTCAGCGGCAACATCACGGTGACTTCGAACGAGTGGATCGTGGTTCGGGCGGTCGAGTCGAGCATCGCCCGGGAGGCCTATACCCAGATCGGGCATGGCGGCTTCGACACCACCGGGAACTTCGGCCTGGCGGGAGAGTCGATCACGGTGAGTGCCAATGGTGAAATCGTCCTCTACGGAGGCCAGATCGGCGCGGCGACCGATCTCTCCTCGAGCAACAACTATGCCCAGATCGGACACGGGGGCGCCGTGAACACCGCCGTGGCCACGGCCGACAACGGGAACGTCGCGGACCCGAACCTGGATGTCGCCGCGATCGGGAGCCACACCGGGGCCATCAGCGTGATCGCCGCCGGGGAAATCGACCTGGATGCCGGGATCGACGACCAGAGCTATGCCCAGATCGGTCACGGGGGGGTGAACAACGGTTCCGGGGGCGGGCACACAGGCGACATTCTCGTGCGCGCCACCAATGCCGACGCAAATGTCCGCCTCCAGGGGGGAGCGGGAGGAGGATTCGCGGCCCCCGCCCAGATCGGTCACGGTGGCCGCAACTCCGACGGGGATCACAATGGCTCCATCACCGTGGAAGCGGGGCAGGATGTTCTCCTCTCGAACAGTGGATCGACCGATTCCTTCAACCTGATCGGTCACGGCGGGATCGACTCCGACGGAAATTTCGGACTCTCCACCGACGACATCATCGTGACCGCGATGCGCAATATCCAGTTCAACACCGGGGGAACCAACTCCTTCAGCATGATCGGCCTCGGCGGTCTGAATTCCGGCGGGTCCCACACCCTGAACAATCTCACCGTGACCGCCACCACGGGCTTCATCGACCTGGCCACCGGGGGCGGGACGAACGAGTTCAAGTTCATCGGTCTCGGCGGGAAGAACTCGGTCGGAGACATGACCGCGAACGACATCACGGTGCAGGCCGACGGGGACATCACCCTGGCCGGGAACGGCGACGACGGATTCGCCATGATCGGCGTCGGCGGTTTCGATATCGACGGTGCCCTGACCGCCAACGACATCTCGGTCACCTCCGACAACGGGGCGATCTCGCTGACCGGCGGGGCGGGCGGCGACGACGCGTTCGCCCAGATCGGGATCGGGGGGCGCGGGTCGGAAGGCGACAAGGTCGCGAATTCCATTTCCGTGGCGGCGGAAGGAGACATCACGGTCGCCGCCGGGGACGTCGTCCGCAACTACGCGCAGATCGGGACGGGCGGTCACACGGCCTATGGCTCGGTCTTTTCCGGGGACATCTCCGTGACCAGCGCGAACGGAAGCGTCTCCATGATCGCGAGCGATCTCCAGAACCAGAGCTACGCCCAGATCGGGCACGGCGGGCGGTTCGACAAGGCCAACGGCAACTACCTCAGTGGTGCGATGAGCGGAAACAT
>CAZKYJ010001020.1:0-2129 GCA_964556355.1 uncultured Verrucomicrobiales bacterium
CACATCGGAGATCGTGTGGTGCGGGCTGCGGAACGGCCGGGTGGCGAGGAAGCCGGTATCGTTGTCCAGAATCCCGGCGATGCTGTGAATCTTGGTCGCCTGGATCGCCTCGTCGTCGGTCATTGCGGGCATGATGGTGGCGACGCGCTTGGCCAGCATGCTTTTGCCCGTGCCCGGCGGGCCGATGAGGAGGAGGTTGTGGTTGCCTGCCACCGCTACCTCCAGCGCGCGCTTGACATGTGCCTGCCCTTTGACATCGGCGAAGTCGATGTCGTAGCGCCGGTGAACATCAAAGAACGAGGCACGGTCGAAGCGGAGGGGGTCGAGCCCGCCCTCGCCCCGCAAGAGCGTCACGGCCTGGCGGAGCGTTTCGATCGGGTACACATAGAGCCCCTCGACGAGCGCTGCTTCGCAGGCATTGGCTGCGGGAACAAAGATTGCCTTCCGCCCCTTTGCGCGCGCTTCGAGCGCGATCGAGAGTACGCCCTTGACCGGGCGGACGCGCCCGTCGAGGGCGAGCTCGCCGACGATGCAGCACTTCGCCAGCCGTTCGGCCTCGAACTCCTCCTCCAGTCCGACCATCCCGATGGCGATCGGCAGGTCGAAGCTAGGTCCCTCTTTCCGAACGTCGGCGGGGGCGAGGTTGATCGTGTAGCGGCCGAACGGGCGCTTGAAGCCGGAATTTCCCAGCGCCGTTCCGACGCGGTCGCGGCTCTCGCGTACCGCCACATCGGGGAGCCCGACGATAACGATCTGCGACATGTCGCCCGATCCGCCGCTGACCTCGATCTCGACTTCCAGGGCGTCGACGCCCTGGACTGCCGCCGAATAGACACGCGCCAGTTTTGATCCTCCCCCCATAGTACGTGCCCTCTTCTAGTGGGCACCAACGGGGAAATCAATCAAAATCCGAAAAAATATCTGTTCTCTCGAACAGCATCCGCGAGATTCGGGCGGACGCGTCTACTCGGCCGCTTCCGCCTCCGCCGCCCGCTTTTCGATATCGGCGCGCTTGAGCTGGGCGGTGTCGCCTTTGGTGGCTTCGCGGACTTTGGCGACCTCGGCGGCGGTCACGGCGCGAGCGGTGTTGCCGAACGAGTTGCGGACGTAGGTGAGGACCCCCGCCATTTTTTCGTCGTCGAGCATGGCCCCGAGGGGCGCCATCACGCCAGCGTACTTGGCATCCTCTTTGGCGATCCCCTTGAGGAGGATTTCGATGGGGAGCGCGGGGTCACCGAGGAGGATCTTCGATCCGGTGAAGGTGGGCGCCATCTTCATGGGGCCGACCTGAAGCCCCTGGCCATCGGGACCGTGGCAGGCCATGCACGTGATGAAGTTCTGCTTCCCAAGCTCCATGAGCTTGGCTTTCTCCTCATCGCTCACCGCGGCGGCTTCCTCGGCGAAGGAAGCCGGGAGGGCGGCGGCAAAAACAAGAGCGGCGACGAAGGATTGATTGGCTTTCATGGGTCTCAAATGGTGGAAGGGAATTCTGTGGAGGCGGGAACTAGCGTATCTTTGCTTACGTTTCAACCCCGGATCGAGAGGCGTTCCTAGAACGGAGGCTTCAGTGCGATTCCTTCAGATGCTCGCGCAAAAGGTCGCGCCCGAAATCGCCATCGAAGCTCCGCCAGACGGCATGGGCATGGTTGGCGTTGTTTTGCGTATTCGAATACTCGAAGAGAAAGACGGGGGTCTGGACTCGATAATACTGAGGATCGCCGATCTCCCGGCCACCCGCCCAAGCGAAAAAGATCTGGGCAGGGTCGGTCTCGTCGATCTTGGCCATGTCGGCGTCGGCAAAGGCGGCGCGATGCACCCGGACGTAGGCGGACACCAGTTCGCGGAGCTCGGCGCGCTGGGCATCGTCCATCTCGGAGGAGGGCACCCCCTGCTGCTCGAGCGGTTTGACCGTCCGATCACCCCCGGTCAGCACCTCGTTCGGCGCTTCCTCGTCGTAGACGACGGCTTCCTTCCCGGCCGCGAGGAGGGACTTCGTGAGCGCGCGCCCCCGGTCTTCAACATCGGCGAGCACCCGGGTTCCGGCTCGCGGCCCCTCGCGCACCTCGGCGGGGTTGGTGCCCAAGAACGATGGGGTCGTGGAGACGAACTCCCCCTCGACGGTGTCGTCG
>CAZKYJ010001021.1:0-2126 GCA_964556355.1 uncultured Verrucomicrobiales bacterium
GCCCTCGCGCTCGCCCTCGCCGCGTCACCTCTCGCCGCCCAGGACACCTTCCTCATCGACTTCGGAGGGGGCGGGGCGCTGACCACCATGGCGCCCGCGCCGGACAACGATCCGGCACGCAACTGGAACAACGTCGATACGGGCATCGGACAATCGGATACCGGTATCCTTCTCGACCTCGTCACGACCGCCGGGATGCCGACCTCGGTCGATCTCGAGATGGTGCGACGCTTCAATGGAACCAATGGAACGGGGGCTACCGGCTCCCTGCTCTACCCGGACAACGCCACCCGCGACTCGCTTTTCGGCAACACCGAGGCATTCGGGGCCGGCCCGAACATTTTCCCGGCCTTCCGCCTGACCGGTCTCGACCCAGCCCTCGTCTACTCGTTCACCTTCTACGCTTCCCGGACGGGCGCCGGGGACAACCGCGAGACCGAGTACACCGTGGCGGGCGCCATCACCGAGAGCACGCTTTTGGATGCTGCCGACAACACCTCGGATCGCACCGCCTTCGTCGAGGATATCACCCCCGACGGGAGCGGCGAGATCCTTATCAGCATCGGTCCCGGGCCGGCCAACAACAACGGATTCCACTTCACCTATCTCAACGTCCTGGAGGTCACCACCGCCCCGGGGAACGACAACCTCGCCATCATCTCCCAGCCAGAGACCCAAACGGTCACGGAGTTTGATCCCGTCACCTTCGAGGTCAGCGTCGTCGGCACCGGTCCCTACGATATCCAGTGGTTCCGCGTCGCCAGCCCCAGCGACGAGGCCATCCCCGGAGCGACCGAACTGAGCTACGCCATCCCCCAGACGAGCCTCGCGGACGACGGGGAGATGTTCTACGTCACCATCGAGAACAGCACCTCGGCCGTGACCAGCGATACCGTCACCCTCAATGTGAACCCGGACACGACGCCCCCCTCCCCGCTCGCCGCCATCACCGGGAACGGGTCGTCGATCAGGGTCGAGTTTTCCGAGCCGCTCGCCCCGGCTACCGCCACCGTGGCCGCCAACTACACGGTCACCTTCAGCGGCGGGAGTGCCCAGGTGACCGGCGCTACCCTCGATGCCAGCAATACCACCGTGACCCTCACCCTCGGGACGTTCGTGACCGGAACGTTCACCGTGGGTGCCCCCGGCGTAACCGACCGGTCGGGGAACGCCGCCACCACCACCGTGGACGGCCAAGCCCCCGCCGCCGGCAGCGTCCACTACCTCTTCGATTTTGGCGGTGCCGCCACGCTCAACGATCCACTCAACGTCTGGAACAACATCCCCAACGGTATCGGTCAGACCGACGACGGGGTGCTCACCGGCGCCGTCACCACCGCGGGTGCCGCGAGTTCGGTCGGGCTCGAGATGATCGCGCGATTCAACGGCACCAACAACAACGGGAACCAGGACTCCGCTCTCTACCCTGCCACGGCGGCCGGCGACTCGCTCTACGGCAATACCGAGAGCTTCAATGACCTCGTCGATATCTTCCCGAGCTTCCGGCTCACCGGCCTCGACCCGGGCTTCACCTACTCCGTGAATTTCTACGCGGCGCGCCTAGGCGTTGGGGACAACCGCGAGACCGAGTACACCGTCACCGGCTCGGGCGCACCGGTGGTCGTGGTGCTCAACCCCTCTAACAACACCACCGACCAGTCGGTCACCGCCGAGGACATCGCGCCGACGGCCACCGGTGAGATCACCGTGGCGCTGGCACCGTCCGCCAACAACAACAACGGCAACCACTTCACCTATCTCACCGTGCTCGGTGTCTCCGGCGAGCCATCGGGTCCGGCCATCACCGCGATCACCCGGCTGATCCTCGACCGCCCCCTCGGCGAGGCGAGTATCATCTTCAGCGGCACCCCGGGCGTCTTCTACAATCTGATGGGCTCGACCGACCTCATCGACTGGTTGGAGATCGATGACAATGTTCGCGGTGACGGCCCCGAAACGTTCTTCCAGTTCAGCGATGCCGATATCGTCGATGGTGAAGCGAAGTACTTCCGACTGGAAAAACAGTAGGAGAGGGGAGACTCCCGCCGGGAGCCGGCCACTCCCGGCGGGAAACATTCCACCCGCGCTTAGGCCTCTGCGGTTGGAGCCATTCCGAGATCCTCAGC
>CAZKYJ010001022.1:0-2119 GCA_964556355.1 uncultured Verrucomicrobiales bacterium
CGCCCGGTCCGTGGTGCCGGTCGACTGGGACGGTGATGGTGACCTTGACGTGTGGGTGGCGAACCGTGGCGCGCCGATGCTCCGCTACCTGGAGAATACCTTGCCGCCGGAAGAGGAGGCGGGCTGGGTGTCGTTCCGGCTCGAGGGAAAATCCTGTAACCGGGATGCCGTCGGGGCACGGGTGAGGGTGGAGGCTACGGACGGTAGCGTCCACGTCCGCACGCTGAAGGCGGGTGAGGGGTTCCTCTCCCAGAACAGCAAGTCGCTCCATTTCGGGCTCGGCCGGGGAATGGGGGTTACCACCGTGACGGTGGCGTGGCCCGGGGGGGCGGACGAGCGTTTCACAGGGGTGACCGATGGCAACTCGTGCAGGGGGCGGGCGTGGCCAAACCGGTTTCGCGGCGGGGGCCTACGGCGATCATCGCCGCGCCCCTCGATCTCCCCGAGGCTGGGGGCAGCGTTCACGCCCGGTCCGGTTCCCGCTTTCCGCTGCCGCCACTTCCCTATACCGATGCTGACGGCAGCGCGCGTGAGGTCGCTGTAGAATCGGGTTCCCACACCCTCGTCAACCTCTGGGCGACATGGTGTGTTCCCTGCCGGGCGGAGCTCGCCGAGCTGGCCGCGCGTTCGGACGATCTCGGTGCAGCTGGCGTAAGGGTGCTCCCCCTGGCCGTCGATGGGCTGGTGGAGGGTGGTGGCTCCGCCGATGCTGCCGCCACCTTGAAGGGCTGGGGGCTGCCCTTCCAAGGTGCCCGCGCCACCGCCGAACTCGTGCGTCGGGTCGAAGCGGTGCGCCGTCGGTGTTGGGGCGTCATGTGGCCGCTCCCGGTTCCGACGAGTCTCCTCCTAGACGGCGGGGGGCACCTCGTGGCGTTCTACACCGGGCCGGTCGATGTCGATACCGTCCTCGAGGACGCGGGCGCTCCGGCCACCCACGACGCCAGCCTCCCTTTTGCGGGCCTCTGGATCGAGCGCCCCGAGTCCCTTTCGGTCATGCCTGTCGCGCTCTCCATCATGGAGGCGGGGGACGTCGGTGCCGCACTTGCCTACGTGCGCGGCGCCGGCGAGGACATCCGGAACCACGCCGAGTTCGCGACCCTCATGGTCTGGATCGGGGATACCTTGATGAAAAAGGGCGACACGGTCGCGGCCCTCGTCGCCTACGAGGATGCGCTCGCCGCGGATCCGAAGAACCTGATCGTCCTCAACAATCTCGCCTGGCAGCTGGCGGCTCATCCCGACCCTTCGGTACGCGACGGCGAGCGCGCCCTGAAGTGGGCGCTGCAGGCCAACCAGGTCTCCGGCGGCAACAACCCCGCCGTGCTCGATACCCTCGCGGCTGCCCAGGCCGAGGCAGGCATGATCGCCGAGGCCATCGCCACGGGCGACCGGGCGGTCCGCCTGGCCGTGGAGTCTGGCGATCGCGCGTTGGCCGCCTCGATCCGCAAGGCGCTGGAATCCTATCGGAAAAAGCTACCCGAATGAGGTAAGCCGTTTTTTTTGTTTCTTTTTCGGGACGGGCGACTACAGATATTGGAGCACCCCAAACCCCAAAATAGACCCATGAAAACCTCCAAGTTCCCCCGCTTGGGCGCGCTTTGGCTTGTCGTTCTCGGACTTGCCGTCGCCCTGCACAGTGTCCACGCCGCGCCGATTTCGGTGAACAACTTCAGCTTCGAAAGCGCCAACTTTCCCGGTGGCAACGCGTGGACGAACGACCTCACCGACGCCAATCCGACCACCTCGCCCACCCGCGATTGGATGGGGCGGGACGGGAACGGCAGCGGCAACGCCTTCATCGAGCAGATCGGCGGCTTCGCATCGCAAGGGAATTTTCACGTCGGGATGGCCACGGGCTATTTTATCTACCAGGACACCGAGGTCGCCTGGGAAGCGGACACCCGCTACACCCTGACCGTGGGCGTGGGTTATCGGAACGACGGGTTCACCAATATTGACAACGTCTCCGTTGTCGGGTTGACCAACGCGATTCCTTTTGGAGCGGACACGGCCGGCGTGTTAGCGGTCGATCCCGTGCTCGCGGGTGCCAACAACACGGTGAATGCACGCAGCTTCGCCATCAGCAGCTTTGGCGACCTCGAGGTCATCTTTGACACCG
>CAZKYJ010001023.1:0-2117 GCA_964556355.1 uncultured Verrucomicrobiales bacterium
CCACCGGTAGGCGCTCCGCGGAAGTCCCGCCACCCCGTCCGAGCGGGTCGATCCCGAGAATCGTCTGCATCTTGCCGTTCGCCTGGACGAGGCTGCCGTCCAATCCGGTGATGAGGACCCCGGCGGGCATCGCCTCGCGCGAGGCTTCGAGCATGCTGTTCGCCTCGGCCAGCGAGGCCTCGGACTCACGCAGTCGCCGCACGTGATCCCGGAGCTGCCGCGTCCGGCGGGCCACCGCCCGGCGTAGGAAAAAGACGGCTCCTAACGCGACGGACAACCCGGCCGATAGCGCGCTCGCCGCGGCGATGACGGCAGCCGAATCATGCCACGGTTTTCGCGCGTCAACGACCATCGCCGCGGCGTTCGGAACCTGGATCACCGGGGTTCCTCCGCCCGTGGACAGGTCCAGATAGCCCGATACGCTGACCCGTGCCGCATCGCTGACCTTGGCCGCCACCCGGCCGCGGGATCCGCCTTGCACCGCCACCTTCGCCGCCAGGCCAGCATCGCCACGGAGTAGGAACTCGAGGCCGTCACCGGCGGTCGCGTGGAAGCCCGACGGTCGCCCCGAAAACGTGACGGCCGTCGCCTGCGCGCTCGCATCGACCGAGGCCAAATCCACGGGCCGCCGGCGGATGGGCGACGGCGACGGGATGACTCGGACGATGACGGAAGCCACCAGGCGAGGCGTTTCCCTCGAAGTGTCTATGGTTCCGGTCACCCGCACCGGCATCTCTGGATTCAGTTCGTGGAGGTCGGCACAGACCACCTCGATCTGTCCGTCTGCCGTGTGAAGAAAGAACCGCTCGGATCGATCGAGCCAGACGATCCGACCTTCCAGCGAGACGAGATCCCCGGCAGCGCGGGGGGTGGGGGGACGCAGAGCCTGCGCCACCGGTATCGGTGCCAAGCGGTCGGAGCGGGGTTTCCATGGTCCTTGAACGGCGCTTCCGTTCTGGCAGAGAATGGTCCAGGCAATGTCGTCGGTCGGGTTTTTGGCGACCGACAGGCAGCCCGTGATGGCAACCGTCTGCCCGACGAAGCCGATCGAGTCCCGCTGCTCGAACGGGTATGCGATATGGGCACGCAGGCGGGTTCCCCGGTCATCGATCAGCAAGGTGACGCGCCCGGGGTTTTCGATCGCCTGGAGGACCCGTCCCCTCACCTTCCCATACTGGAACTGGTGCTCGGGAACCGTCAGTTGCTCGAGGTCTTCCACCACGATGGGATCGGGGAGGGGGGCGGTATCGCCGATGACATCGACGCTCGTCGACCTGATGAAGCAGCCAGATTTGCCCTCCGCAGGCATTCCGGTCAGCTCGATTCTCCGCCCTGCGCGAACCCGCCGCCAAGATCCGGCATCGGGTAGCTGCACCGCCATGCCTGCCGTCCCGTCGTCGACGATCAAGAGGTTCCATCTCCGGTTGGCGTAGGTGACGGTGCCTTCGCGGGCGATCGGGCTGGCTTCGGCAATGGGCGAGGCCGGCGCCATGCGGAGTTCGCGGAACGAACGGTCGTCGGTTGCGGGCGCTGGATCTTCAGAAAATGCAAGTGCTCGGGACATGGCGAGCATGGTCCAGGACAGAATGAAAATTTTATGGATCGAGGACGCGGAAGGCATGGGGCGGAAAAGCAGCGGCCAGATCCTATGAAAATTATTGCCGTTATAAAAGAACAATTTTCATCATTTTGCCGTCGTTGCCCGGGTGCCTATGGGGAGGACGCGCAGACGCGCTGGGAGGTCGCCCGAGCATCGCGCTCGAATGGGGCCTCGTGGTATCCGTCGCGGAGGCATTGGTGGATGTATCGGCGGAGGAAGCGGGCGAGGCTCCCGCAGGTTTCGTACTGGCGGGTGTGGGCGAACTCGTGGACGAGCAGTTCGCGCGAGCGGTCGCTTGGTGGCACGGCGAAGATCCCGTAGCGGAGGGTGAGGCCGGACGCCCGGCTGATGCAGAGCGAAGAGCGTTCTTCGATCCAGCGGAACGGGCGACCGAACGGATTGGGGATCGCTCCCACGGCGAGGATGCGGATGCGCTCGGGGGCGGCAACCCCGGCGGCGGCGGCGTCCTGGCGCTCGCTTGCCGTGAGCGGGCGGCCGAGCCTGAGGATGCGGCGCT
>CAZKYJ010001024.1:0-2114 GCA_964556355.1 uncultured Verrucomicrobiales bacterium
CGGAGCCCGAGATCGAGAACCCGGCGCAACAGCCCAGGGTGTCCCGTCCGGCGAAGGAGAAGGGCGCCCGTCCCTTCGGGCTTCCCGGCGGCGAGGGCCCCCTGCCCGGGCCGGCACCGGGTGTCCGTGAGGAGGACCCCGAGGCGGACGAGGTGCCCTGACGATGCATCAGGCGGGTCCGCCGCACCGGGGGCCGAGCTCCATTGGGTAGCGTCTGGGAGCAGCTGCGGCTCCTCCGCCCGGGGTGGACCGATCTCTTCGAGATCGTCCTCGTGGCGGTGCTGCTCTATCGGGTGCTGCTCGTGCTCCAGCGCACCCGGGCCATGCAGATCATGCTCGGCGTCGCCCTTCTGGCGGGTACCTACGGCGCCGCCCGCCTCCTCGACCTCATCCTCATCCGGGCGCTCCTGGAGGCCTTCTTCCAGTACGGCGCCATCGCCGCTCTGGTGGTCTTCCAGCCCGAGCTCCGGGCGGCGCTGGCCCGTCTCGGCCGGAGCCGGATGATCCGCTTCTTCCAGAAGATGGAGGGGAGCAAGGTCATCGACGAGATCGTGGAAGCCACGGAACGACTGTCCCGGGCCAAGCACGGCGCCATCATCGCCCTCGAGCGCGAGGTCGGCCTCGACGAGTACGCCGAGACCGGAAGCAGCGTCCAGGCCCATGTGTCGGCGGAGATGCTCGCCACGATCTTCACGCCCTACTCGCCGCTGCACGACGGCGCGGTGCTCATCGCCGGCGACCAGATCCGGGCGGCGGGCGCCATCCTCCCTCTCACCCAGACGACGGTGAAGGACCGCTCTCTCGGAACGCGGCACCGCGCGGCCCTCGGCCTGAGCGAGGAGACCGACGCCGTGGTGGTCGTCGTGAGCGAGGAGACCGCCCAGGTCTCGGTGGCCATCGGCGGTCGCCTGGAGCGGGGGGTGACCTCCGATCGTCTGCGGGAGATCGTCTCCGGCCACCCCGTCCGCCCCGAGGCGGGGGCCGGGCCGGCCGCGCCCGCCCGCGTTCCCGCGAGCGCTTGAAGGGGCTCGACCCGCTGCGTTGACACCCCGGCGACGGCACCCGTAGATTGCCGACGTTCCAAGTCCCAGTGCCCGATCGCGTCGGCGGGCGCGCCCAACTTATATCAGGAGCGAAGTATTCGTGGGCTCCCAGTATCGGCTGCTGACCCTATTTGCCGACGGCGGGTGGATGATGTATCCGCTCGTCCTCTGCTCGCTCATCGCGGTCGGCGTGATCATCGCCAAGGCTTGGACGTTGTGGGTTTCCCACAAGGGGACCGAGCGCGTGCTCCACGACGTGGAGGAAGCCACGCGCGCCGGTGACATCGACGGCGCCATCCGGATCGCCAGCGAGACGCCGGGACCGGCGTCCGCCATCCTCCTCGCCGGTCTCCGCCGCATCCAGTCGAAGACGCTGGCCAGCGGAGAGCTCGAGTCGGCCGTCGCGACGACGGGGACCATCGAGCTCGCGTTCCTGGAGCGCGGGCTCGTGATCCTGGCGACCATCGCCAACGTGGCCCCGCTCATGGGCTTCCTGGGCACGGTCGCCGGCATGATCCTGGCGTTCGGCGCCATCGAGGCCGCGGGCGACGTCGATCCGTCCCTCGTGGCGGGCGGCATCAAGGTGGCGCTCCTGACCACCGCGGCGGGCCTCACCATCGCCATCCCGGTGAACATCGGGTACAACTTCTTCGTGTCGCGCATCGATACCCTGATCGTCGACATGGAGCAGGGAGCGCAGCGGATCCTGAATCTGGCTTGGGATCTCGAGAAGGACGGCAAGATCCGGATCGTCAAGCACGAGACGAAGGTGCCTGCGGGTGTCGGCGCGGCCGCTCCGGCGACGCGTCCGGACGCGTCGGCGCCGGAGGGTGTGGCGGCGGATCGCCGTGGCACGACGGATCGCCCTGCGGCCCCGCCGCAGCCCAGCAAGAAGCAAGAGCCGGGAACCGAGTAAACGGAACCTCGCACAGGCCGCATCGGTACCTCTGATCACACACGAGGGCGAAACACATGTCAATTCTGGGCAATAAGAAGCAGAAGGTCAGCGACGAGGTCCCCACTTCGTCGACGGCGGATATCGCGTTCCTGCTGCTGATCTTCTTCCTGGTC
>CAZKYJ010001025.1:0-2113 GCA_964556355.1 uncultured Verrucomicrobiales bacterium
CGATCCGGAGCCCGGCACGTGCACTCCGGCTGCCCCCCACGGCCTCCGCGTAACCGCAAAACCGATAATCTTTGGGATCGTGGACGATCCCCGCCCGTACCGGATTCAGATCGATGTAGGCGGCGGTCGCACCGAGCGCCTCCATGCTCCCCTCGACCAGTACACTCCGAAACCGACTTTCCCAAAGCGTCCCGACGCGATTGTTCTCCCCGTTATACCAAGCCGAGAACCGCCATTTCAGCTCCTTCACGAAAGTCGCGAGATCGTTCATTCGCGAAACAATCGGTTCCAACACTTCCCACGCATCTTCGTTCGATCCCGCCCGCCGGATTCCGTCCAACTCCGCCTTGAGGCGCGCCGCAGCATTCCGGCCATTGAGCGCAGCCACCCTTCGGCAGATCTCCGCGTCGCCATGCCCGTCTTTCACCCACTGAGCGAACGCTTCGCGCGTACCATCGTGCACCCGCAGCAAGAGGTGAAAGTGGTTCGCCATCAGGCAAAACGTCACACTCTCAACACCCGAAAACGCCACCATCTGCCGCAGCATTGTCCGGAATATCCGCTTTTCAGCCGCATCCATGACCCGACGCCGATCAACCACCCTACTAACAACATGGTAGTAATTGACCTCGTTTATCCCCAATACCCGTTTTAATCCCATAATCAGCAAACGTCGCAAACAATAAATGCCCGGCAGTTAAAAGCAAGGAATCTTTGCGAGTTTTCCGGGTTTATCGGCGCTAGGCTTTTTTGCGAAACGCGCGGTCAGCGATCGCTCGGCCTGCGGTGAGCTCGCTGCCGTCGATCTGATCGTCACGGTTTTGGTCGAGCACCTTGAACGCGGTCTCTTTCCATTCGGCCGTGAGCTCGTCCCTCGAGACCATGGAATCCCCATTGTCGTCGTATTTGGCGATCTGGGCGAGGGCTCCTCGGAAGGCTGATTCGCCGATATTACGGGCGGTCTCTTCGAGGTGGGCGCGGCGGCGCTGCTCGGCTTCCGCCGCAGCCAACTCGGGCAATTCGGACTCGCTGGAAGCAACGGCCTGGAAGATGAGGCTTCCCATCTCGTCGGTCGACTGCTCCCCCCACCGGATGTCGCGCGGTGGGTTGTTCGGGTTCGCGGGATTGTCCGACGAATTGTCGTAGGTGATCCGGACATCGATGCGGGAGCCGGCGGGCAAATGCTGCGCCGTTTTGAACTGGTAGACGGTCTGCCAGTTGAAATCCCACTCGGGGATTGACAGCAAGGGGACGATCTCGCCATCGGGCAGCGTGGCGATCCCTTTCATCGATGTGCAGATCTGGTGAGCGTGCCCCCAGACATTGATCAGATCCACCGCGACGGGCAGGACGAACGAGTCGGCAATCGCGAAATCGGATTCTCCCGCGGGAACGTCCAGCCCCGCCAGCCGCCCGTAAGCCGGTGGGACTTGGAAGGTGAAAAGTGTCTTCTCTGGTGCCTCATCGGCAAAATAGATCGCGACGGTTGTCCGTTCGCTCTCGACTTTGCCGGACGGATGAAAGTGCGTCTGCAAAACGAGGTCGCTTCCTGCCTCGAGGGGGATGGCGAGGTCGCCAGGCAAGAACTGTTCGACACGCCCCACTGCCCACCCACCGAGCTCGCCGGTGGCGCGGAACCCTTTCCCGCTGAATCCCGGCCGTTCGTCCTTGGCGTCGAGCTCGCGAGCCACCCCCTTCGAATCCGCGAAAAAAAGCACGTGGTGGACGACGCTCCTCGCCCCGGGACGGACTTCGATCGCCTTGATCCACCGATCTTCTTCCAGCGCGAGAGGCAATACGAAGTAGCGGTAAATATCCCTACCCGATGCAGGGATCTCGAACGCCTCGTCCATGGTGAGGACGAGGTCAGGGGTTCCAATCTGCCAGCCGCTGGGAAACGGGGGGAGCACCGGAGTCTTCGACCCGTCGCCCTCGGGCATCCCGATTTCCACCCATTTGGCCAGCGTCGCGATCTCGGCCTCCGTGAGCCGGCGTTCGCCGACGAACTCACCAAATCCAGGCTCGGCGTGCCACGGCGGCATGAAGCGCTCCCCGGTCACGTCGCGGATCAGCCGCCCCCGTTTCCGCACTTCATCGAAATTCGTGAGCGGAA
>CAZKYJ010001026.1:0-2107 GCA_964556355.1 uncultured Verrucomicrobiales bacterium
GTGGCAGTGAAAGTGTGGCGAACAGGCGGTTCTCCGCGGGCAGGGAGCGGGCTTCGTCGGAGGCGAGGAAGGCGGCGGTAGGGCCGGGAGCCGCCTCGAGGGCGGCTCGCACCAATGTGCGTTCGAACTCGCGATTGTAGACCCGGCTCCCGCCGCCCCCGGTGAGTCGTGGTCGGGCGAAGCGGAGGAGCGGAGCCACGGGCACCGGCTCGCGGCCGGCGAGGTTCCTGATGGCCGCTGTGCGCACCAGGTAGTCGGGATCGTCGGCGAGCGGGGCGAGCTTCGAGGGATCGCCGGAGTAGATGGTGGCGGCCTCGCGGCGGAGGTCGGCGTCCGGGGCGGCCAGTAGCTCCCCGGCGACCCCGGGCTCGAGCCAGACGGCATGGACGCGCGCCTCGGTCGGTGCCGTCCCGTCGAGGGCGAGGGCACGGAGGGCGTTTGTCGGGCGGTCGCAGCGGTCGGCGAGCTGATGCCAGGCGGCACGCATTTCCCACGTACTGTCGGCGCTGAGGTGGGCGACGAGGTCGGCGGTCGATGCCGCGGTCAGGTCGGGGATCTGGCGGCGGGATTGGCTTTCGTGGCGGACCCGCCACACTCGCCCCCGGGACTTGTCGCGGTCGGGGTGGGAGCGCGGCACCTCGTTGTGCGAGATGATTTTGTTGTACCAATCGACGATGTAGAGGCAGCCGTCGGGACCGAAGGTCATGGCCACGGGGCGGAACCACTCGTCGGTGGACGTGACGAAATCGGGGAGGCGTTCGATGGTGTAACCATCGGCGTCACGCTGCAGGCGGACGGCGTTGACCGTGCGGGTGATCGGGTTGGCCACGAACATGACACCGTGCCACGGGGCGGGAAACGAGCCGGCGCGGTCGTCACTTAGCGCCAGCCCCGAGAGGCCGGTGCCACCCATTGAGAAGGTGGTGTTGAGCTTGGGGATGAGGGGCGCGTAGGGACGGAACTTGTCGTTGCCGATGCCGCTGACGCTCGTGTAGTTCTGAAAGGGGATGACGGCATGCCCCTGGTCGTTGGCCTCCTGGGTGAACAGCTCGCCGGTGCGGGTATGGACGAGCCCCCAAATGTTGTTGGGTCCCCAGCCGACGACCTCGAACTCCGAGCCATCGAGCCGGAAGCGGCCCAGCTTGCAGTAGTCGAACTCGACGGGCGGCCGGCCGGACGCGATGACATCCGAGCGGTTGAACGCACCCTGGGCGACGAGTACCCAACCGCCGGGCATGCGGGTGAGTTGGTGGGGAAGGAGGTGCGAGTCCTGGATGCCGAAGCCGGAAAGGAGCCGCTCCTTCCCGTCGGCCATCCCGTCTCCGTCCGTATCGTGAAAAATGAGAATGTCCGCGCCCTGACCGACGATGGCACCGTCCCGGTAGGGGAGGAGGGCCATGGGCATGGCAAGGCCATCGGCGAAGGTGCGCGCGGGGTGCGGGCCAGGCGCGGTGGGGTCGTCGAAGACGACGACGCGGTCGCCGCCACCGCGTTTCCAGAGGGCCACGGCCTCGTCCCTGTTCTCGTTGGCATCGATGGGATACTCGGTGGCGGTCATCGACCACATCCGGCCGGCATCGTCGAAGACGACGGTGATCGGTTTGGGCAGCCCCGTCTCTTCCGAGGCCACCAGTTCGACGGCGAAGCCCTCCGGCACCGTGAACGTGGCCTGCTCCTGGTCGGGGGTGAGCGGGGATTCGGGGGACTCGATCTCGGTGACGGTGATGTCTTTGAACTGGATCTTGGCGGCACCCCCGCCATGCACCTGGAGGGAGAAGACCCCTTCCCGGGCGATGTTCGGGTCTTTCTCCACGTAGTCCGAGCTCAGGACGCCATTGATCCACAGCCGGCAGCGGGCGTCCTCACAGCGGATGACGTAGGTGTTCCAGTCGTTCCGCTTGAGGACGGGTTCGAGCTTGGTCATATCCGACTGGATGAGGAGCTTGTTGCGCCGGTGCTCGTCGTAGATCGACCCCCACCACGAGGGATCGCCGATGTCGGCCTGGTAGCCGCGGACGTTGCCGTCGGGCAGCGGTTCGGAGCGGAACTGGATCCCGCTGTTGATCATGCCGGTGGCGGGGTCGCCGGTGAGCTTGAACTGGCAGCG
>CAZKYJ010001027.1:0-2104 GCA_964556355.1 uncultured Verrucomicrobiales bacterium
CCGTGATCGCGAAGTACGCTCGCAAGAGCGCGAGCACCGGCATCAGCGGCGCCGAACGCGTGTGTGCCTGGCCGGCGACCTGGTAGACGGGCATGCCGCGGGCGCGGCAGCGCGCGGCGAACTCATAGGACAGCCGGCTCTTTCCCACCCCCGGCTCGCCGACGATCCCGACCACCTGCCCATCGCCGGCGAGCGCCCGCTCGCGGGCCTGCTCCAACATCGCCATCTCCCGCTCACGACCGACGAAGCGCGAGAGGCCGCGCGCCTCCGCGGCCTCAAGGCGGGTTCGCGCGGGGCCACGTCCGAGGAGCTCGAACACCGGCTGGGGCTCAGGCACTCCCTTGATCTCGTGCTGGCCGAGTTCGGCGAGCTCGAACTCGCCCTCGACGAGGGCGGCGGTGGCCCTGCTGATCGCAGCAGAGCCGGGCGGCGCGAGCGCCTCCAACCGCTGCGCGAGGTTTGTCGCGTTGCCGAGCGGGACGAACTCCATGCGCAGGTCCTCGGCGATCTTGCCGACGATCACCTCGCCGGAGTTGAGCCCGCAGCGGATCGCGAAGTCGACGCCATCGGCATCGGCGAGCTCGGTGACCAGCGGGCGGAGCCCGCGCTGCAGTCCGAGCGCCGCGAGGCAGGCGCGCCTGGCGTGGTCCTCGTGGGCCACCGGGGCGCCGAAGACCGCCATCAGACCGTCGCCGGTGAAGTGACTCACCGTCCCCTCGAGGTCGTGAATCGCGCCGCAGGCGAGCGCCAGGAAACGGTCTAGGACGACTCCCCAGCGCTCTGCCTCAAGCGCTCGGGTCAGCTCCATCGATCCGACGACGTCGACGCAAAGCGCTGTGATCTGCTTGCGTTCCCCCTCGATCGCCGGGCGGACGTTGGCGATCTTCTCGGCCAGCGCCTCGGGGGCGGGTGGCAGCTCGGGCACCGCCGCCGAGGGCAGCCCTGCCCCGCACTGCTCGCAGAACCGCGCCTGCTCGGAGACGGCGTGGCCGCAGGCGGTGCATCGCCTTCCCCGACCCGTGGAGGTCGATGCTCTCGGTTCCACGACTCGTGGCCCGCCTACGGCGCCCCGACGAGGCCAGCCTCGTGGCTGTGATCAAAGCGCGTTGTCCGCGCTGCCGACGGCCGCAATGCGTGCCCCTCCTTTCCGCTTCTGAGGACCTTACCCAGTTGGCGGAGGATCGGAGCGGAGCGGGGTCTCGGGCTCGGACGTCTCCTGAGCCGCCGCTATCGGCAGCCTCGGACCGGCCGGGCTCGGTCACGGTGGCGGTCGGATCCGTCGTCTGGCCCGGGACCCGGTTCGGGATGAGCGCGTCACCGTAGACGGCGGCCCGCGAGTTGGTGGCGCGTAGCACGCCTGGCCGGCGACCCGATTAGGTCGATCGAGCGCCGAAACCCCATCGCCTCCGCCGCGAGCAAGGTCGAGGCGACCAGCGGGGGCGATCGCCGACGACCCAGGGGGCTCCCAGCGCCTGAGACGTTCTCGTCAGACACAACAAGGCGCCCGATGGTGTTGGCGTCGAGGTTGGCCCAGTAGACGTACGCCCAGGCGCGGGGCGAAGGTCAGCACGAGGGTGAGGCAGAGGAAGGCCGCCAGGAGAAGCACAGGGCGCCGGAGGCGCATAATCGCGTGAGCCTCCTTCCTCTCTTTCGTTGGCTAGGTGTGTCTAGGGAGTTGAACGCCGGCCCTCCTCGTGAGGGCCGGCGTAAGGCCGTCCGCGAACCTCTTAGTAGCTGATCCAGCCTTCGAACGTTCCCTCGATATGACCTTCGGTCACCACGTCCTTCTCTTTCCCAAATCCATGGACGTCGGCGAACCGTCCGGTGCGCCCGGCGGACCTTGCGTAGACCTTGCTCGTACGGGTTGATGAAATGAGTTCCCCAGTAAACCTGAATCTTCCACACTTGTCACCGTTCGCAGCCACCACGATGAATCTACCTTTGCCTGTGAGGGCGGTGGTCGGTACGATTCCGGTGACTTCGTGCTTCCACTCGACGTGGCGGGTGAACTTCCCGAGTGGGTCCCGACCCCCGTGACATCGTGAGAGAGCTCCTTCGTGGTTTCCGTCATCGGGGTGGTCGTGCTCGTTCCCGAAATCGGCCC
>CAZKYJ010001028.1:0-2098 GCA_964556355.1 uncultured Verrucomicrobiales bacterium
TCATGTTGATCGCCTCCCGGCTGCAGAACATGTTGCCGAGCATGTTCGTGCCGAACCAGCTCCAGGCGGTGACGATGTTCCCGAAGACGGCCATGACCATCAGGCCGCGCTCTTTGACCATGCCGCCCCAACGGGCGTGGAGGATGATGGCATTCCAGAGGACGATGAGGAGGGCGCCGTTTTCCTTCGGATCCCAGCCCCAGAAGCGCCCCCAGGACTGGTCCGCCCAGATCCCGCCGAGGATGGTGCCGATGAAGCTGAAGAGGGTGGCGAAACAGACGATGCCGTAGACCATGCCGCGCAGCGAGGTAGCCGTTTTCGTGTCGAGGTTCCGCGCGGCCCGCCGGATGATGTAGATGATGGCCAGGGTGCCCGCGAGGAAGGTGGCGGAGTAGCCAAGGGTGATGACGATGACGTGGGTGGCGAGCCAGAAATTGGAATCGAGCACCGCGCGCATCATCTCGAGGGTGTCGCCGCCGAGGGAGAGGTGGTGGGCGATGAGGAGGGTGGCGAATCCGATGATCGACGCCACCACGGTGCCGATCGAGTTCTTGTAGAACTTCTCCAGCAGCGCGCTCAGAATGACCGCTCCCCACCCGATAAAGACCGCCGACGAGTAGAGGTTCGTGACCGGTGGGCGCCCCTCGAGCGCCATGCGGAACACCAGGCCGCAGGTGTGGACCACGAGCGCGAGGATGAGGAGACGGAAGCCTGCCGCGGTGAGCTCCGGGCCCCACTTGAGCCACGAAACAAGGCCACAGAGCAGCGCCATGATGTAGATGGCCATGCAGAGATAGAACGGGCCGAGCCGGTTGAACACGGCTTCCAGGTGCGCCTTCCCGAGGGCGGAGGGACGTAGCTCCTCAAGCTCCTGGTGGAAGGCGGAAACCGCCTGCGCAAATGCGTCGGCGTCTCCTGCGCGAAAGGCGTCGCCCATCTGGGCGTACCCGCGCACCCCGGGGAAGTAATCGTGGTCGACCGCCCAGATCATGGCGTCCCCGTACTTGAGCCAGTCTTCTTTGGTGGCCTCGGGCGACCGTGGGGGAATGGGATGGAAATAGCCGCGCCCCGCGGTCTCGCTGTAGGGGATGAGCATGCGACGGGCGGCGGTGATCGCCTCCGAGTCGAATTCCTCACCCGCCTCGCGTTTGCCAATCTCGATGAGCGCGCGGGCGGCGGCGGCCTGGAAGCGGTCGAGCGCCTCGTCGGTCGTCGTGCCGTCGGGAAGCCCCACCGCGGTCCGTAGCCGGGTGTAGAGGACAAGCTCCTGCTGCAGTTTCATCAGGCCGCGTTCGTAGGCGTCCCAGAGCTGCTGTTCTTTCTCGCCGATGCGGGCGGCCTCGTGGTCGACCTGGTGGCCGTCGGGCTCGATCTGCTCGAACGAGAAGCGCTTGGCCTCGGTCTGTTTCAGGCCGAGGAGCCCGAGCACGTCGTCGTTGTAGATGAGGAAGAGCGGTCGGGCGTCGGCGGTCGGGGCATCGAAAAGAACCTCCGCCAGCCATTCGATCGCCGGTAGCTTCGTGTCATCCTCGGTGGCGAGAGTCTGCTTGCCGTTGATGAGGAGGAGAGCGTTCCGGGCGATCGAGTCGAGCGGCTGAACCCGCCCGTTCGCGAGGACGGGAAAGGTGGAAAAGTCCGAGAAGTCGAACTCGGAGTCACCGCCGGCGGGGCGGGCGATCTGGCCGATGAGGAGAACGACGGCGACGACCGGGAGGAGCCAAGGGAGGGAGCGGCGGATGGTGGCGATCATGCGGTGGCAGTGGTCGGCGAGGATTCGGTTTCCGTCGAAGCGGTGTCGGTAGAGACCGTTGCGGCAGAATGGGCTGGGGCGGTTTTTGCCTTGCGGCGTTGGAGGAAGCGGCCGAGGTGCAGGAGGAAAACCCAGAGGAGACCGAGCGAAACCATCCCGCACGAGATGTAGGGCAACAGCCAGACGGGATTCTTCACCACCTGCAGAATGCTGACGGTGTCATCGTTGTCGAAGCCCTGCTGGTAGGAGGTGTAGCCGCCATAGCGCAGGGGATGGTTCATGTAGATGAGAACCTCGCGATCCTCGCCGATCGAGGCGTTGGCCACGCGGACCTTGCTCGAGAAGTTT
>CAZKYJ010001029.1:0-2095 GCA_964556355.1 uncultured Verrucomicrobiales bacterium
GGGCCGGTGATGAACTCGCAGGGAGCGATCCACCGCACGGCGCAGATCGCGGGCTACGTCTTGCTCGGTCAGGTGCTGTGCCTGGTCTTCCGGCGGAAGGCGGAGCCGGCCGAACTGGTCCACGCGTGCCAACAGCTCATCGCCGCGAGCTACTTCGTGACCGGGCTGAGCAAGCTGGTCGCCACCGGTGGCGCGTGGGTGCGGGACATCCCGAACATCGCGCTCCAGTTCGAGAAGAACCAGCTGATGGACTACTACAACGACCTCGTCCAACCGGCCGAGGCGGCCAACCGTGGCGCGATCGACTTCATCGCCAACCACCCCGACCTGGCGCGCGTGGTCTTCGGCGGCGGCCTCGCCCTCGAGCTCGGTGCCGTTCTCGCGCTGTGGAACCGGGGGGCGATGGCACTCGCCGGGATCGGGCTGTGGTTGCTCCACGCCTCGATCTCCGAGCTGATGCACCTCGGGTTCGCCTACAACAAGTGGGTGGCGTTCATTTTTTTCATCAACGCCCCCTACTGGATCTACCGCGCCTATTCGCGGATGACCCGGTAGAAGTAGCGGGGCGCGTTCGGGTCGAACGACGGGGAGTCATCCCGGAACTGGGTCGTCCCGTCCACCCCGACGAGCCCCGTGGCGATCGTCGCCCACGCGACGAGGTCGGTCGAACGCTCCACCGTGTAGGTCTCCCCGGCCGAGGACTCGAAGTCGAAGACCGGCTCGCCCGTGGCATCGATGAAGATGCTCGTGATCTTGAACGGCGTCCCATCGACCAGCACGAGCGGGATCCCGGCGACGTCGTCGATCTTGGAATCCGCGCCCCCGCTGGCCAGCAGCTCGACGTTGAAGCCCTGTCCGGCGAAAACCTCGTAGTAGGCGCCGCCGCCGCGCTCGAAAAAGACGGTACGAATCGGGTAGGTCCCTGCCGCCAGAAAAATCGAACCGGTGGTGAAGCTATCGCCGGAGGTTCCGGCGAGCTGGATCCGGCTCGCGTTCCCGGCCACGATGCCGCCGCCGTTCTGGGCGACCGAGAGGAACGTCCCACCGGTGACCTCGAGGTAGCTGCCGTCGTCGCCACGGAAGCCGATCTGGTAGAGGCCGTCCGCGGGAATGCTCAGGGTGCCGCTCGCCTGGAGCGCGAAGTCGTCATCGCCCTGGGCCGTATCGTTCGGGAATGGATCATTGTTTCCGAACAGCCCGCCGCCGCCGGGGCCTTGGGGGTCCGCAAAGTTGAGAAATTCTGCCTCGAACGGGATCAGGGTCATGGCGGCCGCGCTGTTGGCGAGGGCGGTGTCAGCCAGCGCCGTGCTCGTGATCTGGGGGCTTTGCGCGGGAGGGGTGATATCGCCGTTCCACTCGCCGAACATCGTCGGGAGGTTGACTGTCCCACCCGCTGCGTAGCCGACGAGGCGCCAGTTCTGCGTCTGCGTGCGGGAGGTGAAGCTCCCCGGCGCCGCGTACAGCTCGAGCTGGGCACCGCCGGCGCGCTCGAGATGGACGAGTTCGAGGTCGTAGCGCCCCTCGGCAAGCGAGATCCGGGCGAGGCCCGAGCTGCCGCCGAAAGGCGACGCGGCGGTGGCCGGATCGAACGGGTCGATGATCCCACCCGTCACGCTCGTCCATTCCTCCCCGACGATCCGGAGAGCCCAGTTGTCGTCGCCGAACACCCCGAAGGTGTAGTCGCCGGCCGTATCGATCTGGATGCGGGTCTTGGCGATGGTGATGAAGTAGTTGTTGTCGCCGGCCGTATCGCCGGGGAAAGGGACATCCCCCGGGAAGTAGCCGCGGGAACCGGGGCTCTCGGGGTCGATGAAGTTGACCGTCGGAACCGTTCCATCAACCATGGTTCCAGAACCGCTCTCGATGATGGCTCTCACCTGGAAAAGGGTGTCGGTCAGGGACAACCCGGTGATGTTCCTCACGAAGAATGCCCCGTTCCCGGGATCCCCCGGGAGGGACGGCGGAAGGATCGCCCCCACCTCGATCGCGCCGGGGATCGGATCGGCAGCCTCGGTGTCCCACTCGATGGCATAGGCACGCAGGACCTTGGTGAGCCCCGAGCCATCCTCGGCATCTCCGGTGCCGGGGATGCCGC
>CAZKYJ010001030.1:0-2095 GCA_964556355.1 uncultured Verrucomicrobiales bacterium
ATCCAGAGTACGCGTGGCTCCGGATGGAAGGGCTCGAAGAGCACTGGCAAGACTCGCGGATCGACGCCGTGTTCGAGGGAGGCAAGCTTGAGATCGACACGGAGAACGTGACGCGATTCTCCCTCGATCCCTCGGCGATCATCCCGTCCGAGATCCGCATCGACGGCGGCCCCGCCACCGAGGTGGCGGGCGCACGTTTCTTTCGGAAGAACGAAGGCGGAAACTGGCACCCGACCGATCCAGAAATTGGCCGGTTCGTCGGTACCAAACGCCCCGGTGTCCAAGGGCCGATCGACGATGCCTTCCTCACCCCGTTCCTAGTCATCGAGCCGACCGGAACCACCCCGAACAACCCCAGGCTCGACGCGTGGGTCTCATTCGAGCTGGCCCACTTCAAGGAGCGGTGGCGCGGGGTCTTCCGCGGCGATCTCCGCATGAAGCGCGACACCGAGGTTTCCCGCGAGGATCTCGAAGCCTACAACCTCGTCCTATTCGGCACGCCGGAATCCAATCGCCTCATCGCGAAGGCCATCGCGGAGTCTCCGCTGCGATGGGCCGGTGGGCGCCTCGAATTCGGCGGGACGGAGTACGATGCGGCCACCAACGTCCCCGCCATGATCTTCCCGAGCCCGGTCTCAGCCGATCGATACATCGTGATCAACTCGGGACCGACCTTCCGCGAGGCTCACGATCGGACGAACTGGCTGCAGAACCCGAAACTCGGCGATTGGGCGATCATCGACTTCCAAAGTGAGCCCCCATCTGCCGAGCGCCCGGGGCGCATCGCCGCCGCTGGTTTTTTTGACGAGTATTGGCAGGTGAAGCGCTGACCACCAGCAGCCGCCATAGTCGCCATAAAAAGAAGTGTTGCCAGAGAACTACGGCAGCGATGGACAGACTACCGTTGCTTCCGTCAGGACCTGGCGGGGTTCGCCAGCCAGCGCTCCATAGCCCCTGGCAACGCGCCAATAAAACGGGGTCGGGAACCATGACAAACGGAAAACCCGTCAGAGGGGAAAAAATTCAGTTTCCCATCTCGCCACCCCGTGCTTAAAATCTTGTTGTAATTAGGGGATCCACCCTTTACTAACCCCAGGCTGGCAGTCATCTGCCGGCCGTCCATTTTTCGAAACCCAACCCAGACCCTCACTATGTGGAAGCTCCTCTCAGGCCTTGCGGCACTTTTCTGTCTCATCTCGGCAGTGTTCGCCTACTTGAATTACAACAATTACCGGCTCGAATCCGAGCTCGCGGCGCGGGCGGCGCAGAACAAATCGACCGCCAGCGAGCACAAGGCCAATGCGGAGTCCGTCCAGGCGGAGAAAGAGGTCACGCTCGTCGGGGTCGAAAACGACCGCGATACGAAGCTCGCCCAGGCGGCGGCCAAAAAAGCGGAGGCCGAAGAGGCGGAGGCCGCCACTGCGGAAGCCGAGACAATGCTCGCCGAGCGCGATGCGGAGCTCAAGACGATGGAGGCCGCCCTCGATAAAGTGGGCGACATCAAGATCGTCCAGCAGAAGCTTGAGGAACTGCAGACCAAGCTCCTCGAATACGACGAGCAGATCGCCAGCTTCAAGAACGTTTTGGCCGTCTCCCTCCAGGAGGAGCGGGACTCGAGCAATGCGATCCAAAGCTACCGCAAGCTGGTCAGCGACCAGGCTTCCGGCAAGATGCCGGCCATCCGTGCGTCGGTCTCCGGTGTGATCCCGGAATTCGGATTCGTCGTCATCAATGCCGGCAACAGCCGGGGAGTCGTTCCCCAGGCACGCTTCGACGTCCTGCGTGGCGGCGAAAAGATCGGTGAGGTCGTCGTCGAGAATGTCGAGCCGGGTCGCTCGGTCGCCAACATCGACGAGTCCACGCTGACCGCGGGCGTTTCGATCCAGGCGGGCGACATCGTTTCCACCAGCGGCGGATCGCAGTCGTAGGCGGCTCCCCGCACCCAACAGTCACCACTCACATCCCAGCTTACCTCCAATCCCCGTATCAATTCCTGTCATGGCTAAACTGATCCTCATCATCACCTCGGTTCTCATCGTGGTCAGCATCGCGCTCGGCTTCATGAATCGCGGAAAGTTCATCGCCCTCCGCGATG
>CAZKYJ010001031.1:0-2089 GCA_964556355.1 uncultured Verrucomicrobiales bacterium
AGTGCTTCTGGCCATGGGCGCCAATCGGCTTGGGGTCCCGGTGTATGGGATCGTCGCGGGCCTCGGCGTCGGCGGGCTGGCCCTCGCCCTTGCTGCGCAACCCACGATCGAGAACCTGATCGGCGGCCTGAGCCTGTTCGCCGACAAGCCCATAGCGGTCGGCGACTTCGGCAGATACGGCGATAGCCTCGGGACCGTAGAAGAAATCGGTCTTCGCTCGACGCGGATTCGAGGCCCCGATCGGACGCTCACATCGATTCCCAACGCGACGCTCTCGAAGATGCCCATCGTGAACTACGCACAGCGTGACCGGGTGCTGATCCTGACCGTCATCGGTGTTCGGTACGAGACGAGCTCGGATCAGCTGCGTTATGTCCTCGCCACGCTCCGCCAGATGCTTCTGGGTCATCCGCGTATTGACCAGGAATCGGCCCGCGTGCGGTTTGTCGAATTTGGCGCGAGTTCCTTGGATATCGAGGTGTTCGCGCATGCGATGACTCGGGACTGGTTGGAGTTTCTCTGTATCCGGGAGGACGTGTTCCTGCGGGTCATCGACATCATTGAGCAGAGCGGAGCAGCGATCGCTTTTCCTTCACAGACGCTGTATTTTTCGCGCGATGGCGGTTTGAACGACGAGAAGTCACGGGCTGCGGAAAGTCAAGTGCGCCAGTGGCGGGAGGAAGACCGCCTCCCGTTCCCGAACTTCTCGCCGGATCAAGTGAGCCAGATCCGTGACTCCCTCGTCTACCCGCCGCCAGGATCCACTGAATCCCCAACGGGGGAAGTGAAGCTGCAAACCCAGAAATTGAACGCATCCGACCGGCGCGCGCACCAAAGCAGTCATGACCTCTGAGAGTGGAGGCCGCCGCCGCACGATTGGCGCATAGTCCTGAGGGACAGGTGGAAAAAAACAGTGATTGGTAGCCGGTGATCAGTCGTCAGCTCTCCTTGAAAAATACCTTAGAGCGTTGTAACGATGAAGTCCTCTGACTGTTGGGTTTTGATATTTCGAATCGTTTCGCGCTTCGACTCCAAAGTGCAGATCACAGTGCAGATCGTCAATAGCGCGGCAGGGTTGATGATCGAGGACGCGAAGTTCTGGGTCGTGGAGCCGCGCGTAACCTTAAGCGGGGTGTGGGGTCTCGGCACTTTGCTCTCCGGCAACTACATCGGCTTCGAAGCCGGCACATGGGATAAGAAGCAGCGCAATTTCATCGGACTCGAAACGCCGCCGATTATCACGGGTGGTCAGCCTGGCCGTCAGTTTGTGCTCAAAGCGGACGATCTGAGCTCCCTGGGAGTCGGCTCGCCGGTCTATTACCCCCGCCTTCAGGTGGGCCAGCTTGGTGAGCGGCACGAGCTGTGGCTGCCGCGCTTTCCCCGGGAGAAGATTATCGAGATCGATAGTACGCTAGAATACCCGGCACAGGCATCGAATACGGGGAGCAGACCGCGATGATCCGATGGCTTGCCGTGGCAGGCATTTGGGCGACGGCGCTCGTATTCAGCGGGTGCCTTGGTCCCGTTTCACTGCACGAGGCGGTGCTTGGCTACGACGAGACCGTCAGTCGACTCGAGCAACAGATGCTCCTCATCAACATTGCACGGCTGCGCGCTGGGCTGCCTGGCCACTACACTGTGACGTCGAGCATTGCGGCAACTTTCGATTACCAAACGAACGCGGCGATAGTTGGGCCGTTCAGTGATATCGGGGTAAACGCAGGAGTCAGTGCTGCAGAGAACCCCACCTTGAGCATCGTGCCCATCCAAGGGAAGGAATTCACCGAACGGGTGCTGACCCCGATGGAGGACGTGAAGTTCGACTTTTTGGTTTTCCAGGGTTCGCCTATCGACATGGTGGCGCGTCTCATGGCCGACGGCATCGAGCTGCAGACCCGGGAGGGAACGTTTCTTCGGTTCATCTTGAACTGGCCCACCCGTCCACAGGAGTACGAGGAGTTTCGCCGGATCGTCATGCATCTAGCCTGGCTTAACGCCACCCGACGCCTCTTCGTCGGCAGGCTTTCCTTTGTGGAGACAACCCAAGCCCGGCTCAGCGCTCCCCCAACTGCGGGTGACATTCAGAAAG
>CAZKYJ010001032.1:0-324 GCA_964556355.1 uncultured Verrucomicrobiales bacterium
GCCCCGGCGGAGGCGGCCATCCGCGACCTGGGCCTCGGCAAGGATATTGGCTACGGTTACGGGGGCGCGTCGGTTCCCCCTTCGGGCGTCCCGGTCAAGAAAGGCCAACTGCTCGCCTACGGGTACATCGACACCGGCGACCAGGTGCTCGTCGACAAGGTCTCCTACCACTTCCGGCGCCCGAGCCGCGGCGAGGTTTTTGTTTTCAACACCAGCGGGATCCTGGGCATCGAGAACGGCCAGAGCTTCGATCCGCGATTCGGTTCCCAACACTACATCAAGCGGCTGGCCGGAGTTCCCGGAGACCGGCTCGAGGTCAAGGAA
>CAZKYJ010001032.1:334-2088 GCA_964556355.1 uncultured Verrucomicrobiales bacterium
CTCGCCTCCGATGAATATTTCGCCATGGGCGACAACAGCTACCACAGTTTCGACAGCCGGATGTGGGGGCCGGTGCCCGAGGAGAACCTCGTGGGCCCCGCCCTCGTGGTCTACTGGCCGTTCGCGCCGCACTGGGGGCCGATCCAATGACGGGAGGATTCCCCGCCGCAGACGTTTCCGAAGACTGGGTAGGCGATATGGCGAAGACCGAGGGAACGGGCGAGGAGGCCGCCGCGCGTATCGCCAAGCGCAGCAAGAGCAACCTCGCCTTCGCCCTCGCCCTCCTGCCCGCCGAGCGCCGCCGCGACATGCAGACGTTCTACGCGTTCTGCCGCATCGTCGATGACATCGCCGATAGCAGCGAACTCGCACGGGACGAGAAAGCCGCCGGACTGGCGCGCTGGCATGCGGTCGTCTCGGGGGATGCCGAGAAGCCCACGCCGCTAGAGGCGTCGGTCGCCGCGCTGGGATCGAAATACCGGATCGAACCTCACCTGTTTGACGATATCATCGCGGGCGTGACCTCCGACCTCGACCGTCGACGCTACGACACCTTCGCCGAGCTCGAGCGCTACTGCTACCAGGTGGCGGGCGCCGTCGGTCTGGTCAGCATCGAGATCTTCGGCCACGAGGACCGTGGCTGTCGCGAGTACGCGCTGCAGCTGGGCAACGCCCTGCAGGTCACGAATATTCTGCGTGACGTCCGTACCGACCTCGACCTTGAGGATCGGATCTATCTCCCGCGGGAGGACATGGAACGCTTCGGGGTCACCGAATCGGACCTGCGTGCGGGCCGCCAGGACGATAAGTTTCGCGCCCTCATGGCCTTCGAAGCTGACCGTGCCGATGCCTTCTATGCCGCTGCCGCGGGGGCGCTCCCCGACATCGACCGGCGCGCCATGGCACAGGCCGAAGGCATGCGTCGGATCTACCAGACGATTCTCGCCAAGATGCGCGCCGATGGATTCCGGGTTTTCGACCAGCGCTACCGCATCGGGAACCTCTACAAGGTCGCGCTACTCATCCGCGGGTATTTCTAGCGCCGCCCCGCCGCCGCCGGGGAAAAGCTTTCCTTGCACTCGTACTCATAACTATGCTAATTGCGTTTGAATCCAAGATTAGCCGACGATGAGCGAAGAGAACCAAGAGGGACAGGCAGCGGACGTCGAGGCCGCGGAGCAACCGGATCGTTCCGGCAAAAACGGAACCCTCGAGGGGGCGGGAAATGTGGATCAGATCCGCCAGATCCTCTTCGGCAATCAGATCCGCGATTTCGAGCAGCGGTTCTCGGCGCAGGACGAGCGGATGTCCCGGGATGCGGGGGAGCTCAAGGAGGAGTTCGGCCGCCGGATCGACTCGTTGGAGGCCTTCGTCAAAGGCGAGTTCGAGGCCTTGGGCAACCGGCTCCGCAACGAGCAGAACGAGCGCACCCAGGCCGTCGAGAGGGCGGCGCGCGACCTCGCCGAGACCGCCCGGCATTTCAACGAGAAGATTTCGGGGCTCGACGAGGAGACATCGAAGTCGGTCCGCGACCTGCGCCAGCAGCTCCTCGAACAGTCGAAGTCGCTGGGGGCCGAAATCAACTCAAAGCACGATGCCGTCAAGAGCGGACTGGCGCACGAGGCGAAAGAGATTCGCAGCTCGATGGCCGGGCGGGAGGCACTCGCGGAGATGTTTTCCGAGATTTCGTTGCGGTTGAAGAACGAATTCCAGATGCCGGGCGCGGAGTCTTGACCTAGCAACCCCACACCGTT
>CAZKYJ010001033.1:0-2083 GCA_964556355.1 uncultured Verrucomicrobiales bacterium
CGGACACATGATGTCGGACATCGTCGTCATCCTCGGCTCGCTCGACTTCGTCATGGGCGAGTGCGACCGGTAGAACCCTCTGGCAGAATGATGCAATTCATGCGGATCCAGAGCCGAAAAGAATTCCCCAAAGCCCTGCCTCAAGAGCATCTGACCATTCTGTAAATTCTGTCCCCACCAATGACCGTCTCCCCAGAACTCGAAAAAGAGATCGACGAGCGCATCACCCACTACCCGGTGAGCAAGCGCTCGGCCGTCCTGCCCGTCCTGCACGCCCTCCAGCACGAGTTTGGCTTCATCTCCGAAGAGGGCGTCGAATGGACGGCCAGGAAGCTCGACCTCGAACCGATCTCCGTGCTCGAGGTCGTCACCTTCTATCCCGGGTTCCGCCAGACCGCCCCCGGGAAATTCCACATCCGCGTCTGCCGCACGCTCTCCTGTGCCATGGCCGGTTCCTACGACCTCATGGAATCGCTCTGCAAGGCCACGAACATCGACCGCTCGAACGTCGATCACCACCACCCCATCGCCGTCAGCCCCGACGGCAAATATTCCATCGAGTTCGCCGAGTGCCTCGCCTCCTGCGGCTTCGGCCCCGTCGCCATGGTCAACGATGACTTCCATGAGGCGGTCGATCCGGCCAAGCCCGAAGAGTTCCTCAAATCCTATCAGTAGCCTCGCCCCGTCCCCTTTCGCCTAGTCCCGATTCCCGCGCCGCAGGCGCTTCCGCCATGTCAGATATCGTCTACAAAAAGGGCAAGGAGCCCCACGCGCTCGAGCACCGGCTCATCTTCAAAAACATCGACCGCGAGGGCTACGATGCCTCCGTCGACCGCTACCTCAAGGACGGCGGCTACGAGCAGCTCAAGGCCGCCCTCAAGATGGCGCCCAAAGATATCACCGAGGAGGTCAAAAAATCCGGCCTCCGGGGGCGTGGTGGTGCCGGCTTCCCCACCGGGATCAAGTGGGGGTTCATCCCGCCGAACAACACCAAACCGGTCTACCTCATCTGCAACGCCGACGAATCCGAGCCCGGCACCTTCAAAGACCGCTACATCCTCCACCAGGATCCCCACCAGCTGCTCGAGGGCATGATCATCTCCTGCTTCGCCGTCAATGCGAAGTTGGCCTATGTCTACATCCGAGAGGAGTTCCCCGAGGCCGCCAAGATCGTGGAGAAAGCGATCTCCGAGTGCCACGCCAAAGGCTTCCTCGGCAAGAATATTCTCGGCTCCGGCTTCGATCTCGAAATCTATGTCCACCGGGGCGCCGGCGCCTACATCTGCGGCGAGGAGACCGGCCTCATCGAATCGCTCGAAGGCAAGCGCCCCTACCCCCGCATCAAACCGCCCTACTTCCCCGCCGCCCTCGGCCTCTACATGGCTCCGACCATCGTCAACAACGTCGAGTCGCTCTGCCATGTGAAGCACATCATCCAGATGGGTGGCGACGCGTATGCCAAGCTCGGCACCCCGCGCAACACCGGCACCCGCCTCCTCTGCGTCTCCGGCGACGTCCAGAAACCCGGTTACTACGAGGTTCAGGTCGGCAAAGTCACCATGGGCCAGCTCCTCAACGACATCTGCGGCGGGATGAAGCCCGGACGCACGCTGAAGGCGGTCATCCCGGGCGGCAGCTCGGCCAAAGTCCTGCGCGCCGACGAGACATTCAAAATCGGCAAAGGCGACGACGCCAAAGAGCTCACCATCTGGGACATCCCCATGGATTTCGATACCATGATGGCCTGCGGCTCCATGGCCGGCTCCGGAGGGGTCATCGTCATGGACGACTCCCGCTCGATGGCGTGGGTGCTGAACAACATCAATAACTTCTACGCCCACGAATCCTGCGGCCAGTGCACGCCCTGCCGCGAGGGCTCGCTCTGGATGAAGAAGATCAGCGACCGCATCGCCTCCGGCAATGGTGCCCCCGCCGATGTGGCCACGTTAGAGTCCGTCGCCTACAACATCGACGGCAAAACCATCTGCGCCTTCGGCGAGGCCTCGTCCTGGCCCACCGAAAGCTTCGTCGCCAAATTCCGCGACGAACTCCTCGCCGAGACGAAGGAGGAGAACGCCGAGAA
>CAZKYJ010001034.1:0-2081 GCA_964556355.1 uncultured Verrucomicrobiales bacterium
GTCGCTACCAGGCTGTGGATCACGACCAGCAGGAAGACGGAGTGCTCACGTTTCATTGGGAATCGTCAATCGTTGGAATCTAGAGGTGCCTGGGAAATGCCTTCGCCATTCGACCACAGCAACCATACGCACATCTCGCCAGCCGCCTCCAACATAAACGCTCCCCAGGCCTTCTCGGCACCACGAAAGCAAATCCGATCACTGACACCGGCACCGCTGCCAGTCTCCCCGACGAAGGATGGCAACGGAAAAAATGGTTCGGCGGAGCTTTCATCCAAAGGCAGGGACCGCCGATCTTGTCGATCCATCGATGGCAGGAATCTGAGGGTTCCAGGTGACCGTTGATTTCTCGCTCCCTCACCCCGAGGTTGGCGCCATGCACTCCGCGACCCGCACCCCGGCCTCGCTCTTCGCCGCCGTCCTCCTTTCCGCGCCCCTGCTGGGCAGCGAACCGGTCGAGCTCTTCGACGGCCAGTCGTTGGACGGATGGAGGTCGGTCGGTTCGGCCACGTGGCGTGCCGAAGACGGGGTTCTCGTCGGTGGCCAGGATGGCGACCCGTCCAAGAGCGGCCTCCTCATGACGGAACGGACGTTCCAGGATTTCGAGCTGGAACTGGATTTCCTCATCGACGAGCACGGAAAGTATAACAGTGGGGTTTACCTCCGCCACGCCCCCGGCGAACGCCACCGCCGCGGATACCAGATCAATATCGGCCGCGGCGCCGCCGGGGAACCGGTCGGGCTCTTCCTCGACGACTGGCTCGACAAGGGCGACGCCGGCGATTCCATCCGCAAGCCAGACGAGTGGAACCACCTCCGCATCCGTGCCGCCGGCGCCCACATCCAGGTCTGGCTCAACCACCAGCAAATCGTCGATCACACCGACCCAAACCCCGACCCCTCGCTCCTCGCCCCCGGCACGATCGCCTTGCAAACCTACGGCGCCGACGGCCACGCCGGCTGGATCAAATTCCGCAACATCCGTATTTCAGAAACGCCCCCCCCGGGGCGGAGGGACACAGGGAACGAGGCCGAGAGGTCAGGCGACGAAAGTTGAATTCGCTTTCCGGGCCTCCGGGTTCCCCCCATTGATTATCCAAACATCGCTCACCATGTCTTCCCCATCCTACCGACTGTCTACCGCCGTAGCTCTGGCGGCCTGTTTCTACCCAATGACGGGCACGCTCACGGATGCCGCCGAGTGGTGGGCCTGGCGTGGCGATGCCAGCGGCTCGGCAGCGACCGGCGAAACTGACCTTCCCACCGAATGGAGCGAGGACAAGCATGTCCGCTGGCGCACCGAGCTTCCCGAGCGTGGGAACTCCACTCCCATCGTTGCTGGCGGGCGGGTGTTCGTCACCCAGGCGGTCGATGCCGATCAATTTCGTGGGCTCTACTGTTTCGACCGCGAGGACGGCTCGCTCCTCTGGAAGAGCGGCGTCACTTATGCCCAACCGGAGCGCAGCCACCGCACCAACCCCTACTGCTCGGCTTCACCCGTCACCGATGGGGAACGGGTCGTCGTCTCCTACGGCTCTGCGGGTCTCGTCTGCTACGACTTCGATGGCAACGCGCTCTGGAAGCGCGAGCTCAACCCCATCGACCACCAGTGGGGGAACTCGAGTTCCCCCGTCCTTTTCGAGAACCTCTGTATCCACTACCATGGCCCGGGAACCGGCTCCTACCTGATCGCGCTCGATAAGACCACCGGGGAGACGGTCTGGAAGTTCGACGAACCCGAATGGGAGATCGGGGAGCGCACCGACGGCTTCGCGGGTAATATTAGCGGCGGGGTCGTCGGCGCGTTCAGCACCCCGATCGTGGTTCAAACTCCGGAGCGCAACGAACTCGTGATGAGCTTCCCCACCCAACTCATCGCCTTCGACCCTGCTACCGGTCGTCAGCTCTGGTCGAGCGACGGGCTCAACCCGCTCGTCTATACCTCGCCGGTCGTCGGGGATGGCATCGTCGTCTCCATGGGCGGCTACCGTGGGAATTCGATCGGCGTCGAAACCGGTGGCACCGGCGATGTCACCGGCTCCCATCGCCTCTGGCACGAGGTTCGCCACGACGCCGGCATC
>CAZKYJ010001035.1:0-2073 GCA_964556355.1 uncultured Verrucomicrobiales bacterium
AGGTCTACGAGGAAGCCGACGCGCTCCTCGCCGAACTCGCCACCAACCCCCTCCCGAAGGTGCGGATCCGGGCCGAGTTCCTCCGCGGGATCCTCGCCGTCCGCCAAGATGATCTCGACGGTGCCCGCGCCAACTTCCGCACCGTCCTGCAATCGCTCCCGGAAACCGAACTGGCCGACCGCACGCTCTTCCAACTCGCCGAAGTCTACGGCCTCGAGCAGCGCTACCTCGACCAGCTCCAACTCCTCCGCACCGTCGGGCGGCTGGGGCGGGAATCCGAGCGCTGGCACACCCCCGGCCAAGCGCTCTCCATCGTCGTCCAAGATTCCGACCTGGGCATCAGCCGGGGCAATTCCCGTATTCCGGTCGTGGTGGAGACGGAACCTGGAGGGGATACTGAGACGATCTATCTCACCTCGGGAGGCGCGGGCAAGGGGCTCTTCCTCGGCGAGATCGATACGGTCCTCGGCACCTCCGAGCCGGAAGACTCCGTCCTCCAGGTACTGGGGGCCGACACGGTCACCGTCAGCTACCCCGATTCTTTCGTGGCCGAGTTCGGCAGCGCCCCGCCTCCCGGGGGTGCGATCCGCATCGCCTCCGACGCCACCTTCGCCATGGCCAGCGCGGAGATCGCCGACCCCATCGACGAGCCGGATGGCTCGCAGCTGTCGCCCGCCGAACGCGAACTCGAGTCGCTGCTCCGTACCGACCGCCGTCCCTCCGATCAGATCAAACCGGGCAACCTGATCTACTTTCGCGTGGCGGATCCCGACCGCTCGCTGACCGCAGAGGTCGATTCGATCCCCGTGAAAGTGGAAGCCGCCAGCGGCGATGCCGTGCAGGCGCTCCTCGTCGAGACCGGTGCGGATACCGGCGTTTTCCGGGGTGATCTCCGGACCGCCACGCTACCGGCCGGTGCCAGCGCGAGCGATACCGCCATCGGCCACAGCCCGCTCATGGCGATCGACAGCGACCCCGCCACGACGTGGCGCAGCGAACCGGATGGCGTCGCCCCGAAATCGCTCACCGTGGATATGAAAGACGTGTATCCCGTCGAACTGATTACCCTCAGCACCCCGTCGCCCGACCGCCAGGCGCCCACCGCCTTCGCTGTCTTCGGCAGTCATGACGGCCGCTATTTCCATCGCCTCGCCCGCTTCCCGGTCGAGGAGGAACCGCCTGCCAAACCCGCCGGCGGGTTCGGCCAGATGGCGCTCCGCGAGTTCGGGATCAATGATCCGAATTTCAATCGATGGGACCAGGTGATCGACTTTGTCGGCAAGACCGAGGTGGCGGCCACCCCGGTCGGCGGCCGTGGGCTGGCATGGCCGCCGGAAGACACCGAACGCCCCGAAGGTGCCCGGGCGTTCCTCTGGCAAGGACTCTTCGCGCAGCCGCGCCCAGGCGCCGTCCGCTTCTCGCTGGAAGGGCACCGGGTCGCCCTCATGCTCGATGGCCAACTCCTCATCCCACCCACCGCCGACGAGGCCATCGCCGACGCCTCTCTCAGCGAAGGGAGCCACGAGCTTTCTATTTTCATCACGGTCGGCGAGAACGGCGCACCCGGCGCCCTGCTCGCCAGGGAAAACAAGAACGCGGCGGGCGTCCGGCTGGCGCCATTTGCGGCGACGGATTTCCCCGCACCCGGAGAGATGGATGCCGCCGCGCTCCCCGCCCCCGCCGCGGTGACCACCGGCGGCGACGGCAGGTGGTCGATCGCGCTGCCGCCCACCCCTCTCCGTCTCGTCCGGCTCCAGATCGATTCCTTCGCCGGGGAGGCTGTCGCCGTCAATGCCTTCACCGTGGCGGGCGGGGGCGCGTCACCGATCCCCCCGGCGGGCGACCTCCTGGCGCTCGCGAGCAACGATACCCTAGAGATCGCGCCGGGAGATACCCTCACGGGCACCTACATCGACCAGTTCACCGCCAACGGCGACGGTCGCAATCGCTCGCTCGTCCAGACGATGAGCGCCACCTACTCGGATGGGAGGATCACCCCCGTGGGTGCCGATTTCCTCCGAGCCGCCAATGGCACGGTCCTCGAGGTTCCCAAAGAGATGCTACGCATCGAAC
>CAZKYJ010001036.1:0-2069 GCA_964556355.1 uncultured Verrucomicrobiales bacterium
TTTTCTGACACGAAGAACCCGCGCTACGTCTCCCGGGCCCTCGAGGTGACCCTTCTCAGCGGCCATCCCGCATCCGAGCTTAAGCATGCGTGGGACAGACCTCCAGCCCAAGCGGTTTTCGGCGTTTCCTTGATACTCGATCGGGCCACGCTCTACGACCGAATTAATCGCCGGGTCCGGCGGATGGTCGCCGAGGGGGCGCTCGACGAGGTCGCCGCCCTCCCCCAGCACGCTCTCAACGTCTCCCAGGCCATCGGGGTCGCCGAATTCCGCGCCCACCTCAGCGGAGGGTGCCCGCTCGACGAGGCCGTCGCCGCCGTTCAGCAGGCGACCCGGCGTTTCGCCAAGCGGCAGCTCAATTGGTTCCGACGCGAGAATCAGTTCCAAACCATTTGCCTCAGCGACGACGATGATGTTTACACTGCCGCCGCCTCCATCATCCCCCACCTTCCCGTCCCATGACCGCCGAGACGATCACCGTTGACCTCGCCCACGCCCGCTACGACGTCCTCGTCGGCTCGCAGCTCCTCGCCTCTACCGGCGAGCGCTGCGCCGCCCTCTTTCCCCACCGTAGGCGGTGCGCCCTCATCTGCGACTCCCACGTCGCACCGCTCTACGCCGAGCCCGTCACCACGTCCCTCAATGCCGAGGGAATCGAGACGGTTCCCATCACAATTCCCGCGGGCGAGTCCTCCAAGTCGTTTGCCCAGCTCGATGCCATCTGCCGTGCGATGGCCGACGCCCGGCTCGACCGTACGGCATTCGCGGTTGCGCTGGGCGGCGGTGTGGTCGGGGACCTCGCCGGTTTTGCCGCCGCGGTCTTCTTTCGCGGGATTCCCGTCGTGCAGCTTCCCACGACAATTTTCTCACAGGTCGATTCGTCAGTCGGCGGAAAAACCGGGATCAATATCCCCGAAGGTAAAAACCTCGTCGGCTCGTTCCACCAGCCATCGCTCGTGCTCGTCGATACCGGCACCCTCCTTTCCCTTCCACAACGCGAGTACAACGAGGGTTTCGCCGAGGTCATTAAGCACGCCGCCATCCGCGACGCCGCGATGCTCCCGCTCGTCCCCGCCGCCCGCGACGATAGGGCCGGCATCGCATCGCTCATCGCTCGGAACATCGCCATCAAAGCCCGCATCGTCGAAGAGGACGAGCGCGAGACCTCGGGCACGCGGGCACTCCTGAACTTCGGCCATACCATCGGCCATGGCATCGAAGCGGCGGCCGGCTACGGAACCTTGCTCCACGGCGAAGCCATCGCCCTCGGAATCCTCGCAGCCCTCCGGCTCTCGCGCGAGCACGCGGGCCTGTCCGTGGCGGAATCGGATTCCGTCGTCAGTGCCCTCGCCCATTTTGCCCTCCCCTCCAATCTTCCCGACACCATCACCACCCCCGACGTCATCAAGCTCCTAATGGCCGACAAGAAGTTTTCGTCCGGCCAGATCCGCTTCGTCCTTCTCCGCGCCCTCGGCGATGCGTTCGTGAGCCCCTCAATCTCGGAAGAGAATCTGCGGGATGCCATCGACTCTCTCCGCTGACGCCTGAAACTCCGCCCGAACGCCTCGTGTCCCCTCAAAAGGTAGCGGGTGTGACGGGCTCAAGCTGAAGATCGCGGAGCGCTACCAGACCGTCCCAGTCCGCCCCACGCATCTCGCGGCTGCCGGACCGCCTAGAGGCGCCAAATTTCCCACGATTCTTTTCGGCCTCGAACACGCTCTCGACAAATCCCCGCGAGCCAATGATGCCTCCTTCCGTCATGTAGCGCACCCGGCACCGGAGAACCTCCACGCGCGAGAGCTGCCCGCCGGACGCGAGCACCGATTCGAGGCTCTCCGGCGAAATGGCCCCTATCGCCGCCCCCCGCCCGACCAGCAAGAGCCGGTATCGAGCTTGGACAGCCCCCCATCCACGGAACCCACCGCTGGCGTCGACGTCGCCGGGACAAACGACGCCCGCGATCCCGGCGCGCGCTTCCGCTGCGTGCGGGCTGACGCCAGCCACAGCCTCCCCATACCCACAGAAACGATAATCCGCCGGATCCCTCACAAGCCCGGCACGCACCGGAT
>CAZKYJ010001037.1:0-2067 GCA_964556355.1 uncultured Verrucomicrobiales bacterium
TTTTGATCCCCCCTGGCGCCCACGTCCATACGGCGACCTGCCGCATCTAGCCAACCTGGACATACCGCCAGCAGTCGTCCGAAGTTCACACGAGATCGAGTTCCATGGAGATGAAGAGATCGTCCGGTTCCTGCCCGTTGACGTTCGCCCGGGCCGCAAACACCGGCTGCCGGAGTTGCACCTGGCCATCCCGGCCGAGCTGGCTGGGCAAACCTTGACCATGACCTGGCGAGCAACCTCAACGGGGGCCACGAGCTGGGCCGAGGGGTCATTTGAGTTCCCGGTAGCAGACCCTCCTGCATTACTAGGCAGGGCGGGCGGGGGTGACACGGAAGCCGAGTAGTGCGGATGGTCTTGCGCCGCCACGCGTCCGGCGGCTATGCGGCGGGGCCGACTCGGAGAGGCCCCGCATTCTCCGGATCGGCCCCGCCCGCTCACCGCGCCTTTGCCTCCCTGATGGCGTAGGCGCGGGGAGTTTTCTTCGCCAGGCGCACCTCCTTCTGCTTCGCCAGGCGCACAAGGCAGTTGGCGACCGCACCGGCCGAGCGGCCGCCGAGGCCCTTGGCAATCGTGGTCGCGGTCAACGGCCCGTCTGCCTTGTGCTTTTGCAGGTAGCCGAGCACGAGGCCGTCGAGCTGGCCGGGGCGCAGGCGGGTGCCGTTTGCCGAACTCATTTCAGCTCCTCCCCGAAGTGCCTGAGCATGTGCAGGAGGCCGTTGCAGGTGTCGACCGCGAGGCGGTAGCGATCCCTTGCCGCCTCATCTGCCTGCCGTGAGTCGCGGTCGTGCCTTGACTCGCGCAGGCCGCCTTCGGCGTCAGCCTTTAGGCGCGTGAGGACTTCGGCGAGGTCCTCGGGCGCCATCGTCAGGTCGGCGTCCTTGCGCGGCTCTCGGTCCCAGCCGAGGTCCTGCATCAAGCGTAGGTCTTCGCCGAACTCGATCCCGAGCCGCTCGGCCGTGGCGAAGTCGCCTTTCTCGACCGCGAGGGCGAGATCGCCCAGGCCGCTCAGGTGGTCCAAGACCAGCTCGTAGAACACCGCCCGCTGTACGCCGTTGATCGTGACCGTGGTTGGCATCTTTTGCCCCTTTCTGTCCGGGCACCGAAAAGACGCCGCCACGACTCGCGCGAGTACTTCTGCGAGTAGCGTTCTTCTCGCATCGAAGGTGCCCCCTTCGGATCGGGTAGGGGCGGGGCTTAACCCCGCCCCTCCCACACCACCGGACATGCGGGTCCGCATCCGGCGGTTCGCGTCGTGTCCCGGAGGCGGCGGTAGGGCTCGGCAAACCCCTTGAGGCCCTGCTCGGTCCAGTAGGCGGCGGGCAGAGCACGGTGCAGGGCGGACCTTGCGACGCGCCAGTAGCCCTTCTTCGTCCCGGCCCACTCACGGGCCTCGCGATCGGGCATTCCCAGCGCCTGGAGGTTGCGCCTCCGCGTGCGGATGCGCTTCCATTCCTTCCAGCGTGTCTGGCGCAGTCGTCTCCTGAGCCAGCCGTCGAGTTCGATGAACGGCCAGGGCGTGTCGGCCAACGAGAAGTAAGCCGTCCACCCGACCGTGAAGCGGTTGATCTCGGCGATCCGCCGCTCCATCGAGACGCCCCATCTGCGCGAGGTGAGCGCTCGCAGCCGCTCCTTGGCCCGTCTGCGGGCCTTGGGGTCCAGCCACACCTGCACCTCACCGCCGCGGCGAGCGAAGCCGAACCCGAGGAAGGGCCGCCTGCTCGCCCAGTCAACCGCCGACTTCTCGCGGTTGACGCGCAGCTTGAGCGTCTTCTCGACGTAGCGCGTGATGCTCTGCATGACCCGCTGCCCCGCTCGCTCGCTTCTGACGTAGATCCTGCCGTCGTCGGCGTAGCGCACGAAGCGGTGTCCGCGCCGCTCCAGCTCCCAGTCGAGGTCGTCGAGCATGACGTTGGAGAGCAGCGGGCTGAGCGGGGAGCCCTGCGGGGCCCCCTCCTCGCTCGCGTGCACTATCCCGTCATCCATGACGCCCGCTCCCAGGTAGCGCCGGATCAGCGCCAGCACCTGCTTGTCGTGCACCCGTCTTGCGACCCTCGCCATCAGCGCGTC
>CAZKYJ010001038.1:0-2065 GCA_964556355.1 uncultured Verrucomicrobiales bacterium
GGGGAGGCTCTTCTTCCGCGGCTTCCGCCTCGGGGGCGCTCTCGGCAGCCTGCTCGAGGCGGGGGGACTCTTCTTCCGGAAATTTCGTCACCGGTGCCTCGGGAGCAGGCATTTCCGCTTCGGGCGCGCTCTCCACGGATTCTTCGTGGTGGGGCGCTTCCGGAGCCGGAGAGGCGGCCGGCGTCGACTCGGATGCGGGGCGCTTGTCACCGGCAGGCGTTTCCGGCTGGTGGAGAGCGTAGACCCGAACCTTGTGATCGGCCCCGGACTCGGCTGCCACAATCTTGGAGTGGCACCAGACGCAGGCGCCCGCGATTCCGAGGTGTTCCCGACGAAGCACCAGGTCCTTGTCGCAACGAGGACACTGCAGGACGAGCGGAGCCGAATCGGAACCTGCCTTCGGCTTGCTTTGCTCGACCGCCGGAGCCGGTTCTTCCCGGGTCGGGGCCGCCGGGACTCCCCCGGCACGGGGGGCCGGTTGGGCGGAGGAACTCGCCCCGGGTAGATCGAGGTCGTCGTCACGAGAGGAAAGGGCGACATCCTCCTCATACTGAGAGGACGACGCGGGTTCTTTGCCATCCGATCCGAATCCCATGGATTCAAGAAATCGAGCTCTGGCAGCCTCGGCCTGCGGCGAGGGTGAAATCGGTGTTACGTTGTCGTTGTCGGGTTCCATGTGATCCGTTGGGAAATTAGCGGAAACTAAGCTTACCAAAATAATATTAATTATAGAAATTACAAAATGTTTTTCTGCGCAGGTTTGATTTTTTACCATTCTTAACGAGACTGTTGCGATGTTCCCCTCCCGTCGCTGGATCGTCGCAACCTGCTGCCTCCTCGCCCTGACCGGCTGCGTCTCCGTCGACGCCCCGGCCGGTCCCTCTCCGTCGGCTCCTTCCGGAATCACGCTCAGCGAAAGCGATGCCGCAGCCATCGGGAAGAAGATCTGGCAGAACGAATGCGGCGGAACGATCGAGGGGCTCACCTCTTGGAATTCCGGGGAGGACTTCCCGTCCCTCGGCATCGGGCATTTCATCTGGTACGTACCGGGCCGCCCGGGACCGTTCGAGGAGAGCTTTCCCGCGCTGATCCGCTACTGCCAGAAGGATGGCGTCGCCGTTCCCCGCTGGGTCGCGGAAGCGAAGGGAAGCCCCTGGACCTCCCGAAACGCCTTCCTCGCGGAGAAGAACTCCGCCCGCATGAAGGAGTTGAGGACCTTTCTCGCCAATACCGTCCCCACCCAGACCGGCTTCATCGTGCTGCGACTCGAGGAGGCGCTGCCGAAGATGAAGGCGGCCACACCGGACAACGGGGAGAAACGGCGCCTCGAGGAGAACTTCTACCGCGTGGCCACCACCCGCACCGGCGTCTACGCCCTCATCGACTACGTGAATTTCAAGGGAGAGGGAGTCAAGCCGGAGGAACGCTACCAGGGCCAGGGCTGGGGGCTTCGCGACGTTCTTCTCGAGATGAAGCACACCACGGGGGGCCAGGCCTCGGCGAACGAATTCAGCGATGCGGCCAAGCGGGTTCTGCAGCGCCGAGTCGAAAACTCCACCCCTGCCCGGGGGGAGTCACGGTGGCAGGCGGGCTGGATGAATCGGTGCGAGAGCTACAAACACGGATTCTAAAAAATTTTTTCTCTTTTCTTCCCGCCCAAACCGGCTACGGATAGGCCCCACCCTACCAAATCACGATTCAGCCCGATCGTCCCATGGCCACCGAACGTTCTCTCATCCTGCTCAAGCCCGACTGTGTCACCAAGGCCCACTGCGGCACCGTCATCGACCGTTTCGAAAAAGCCGGTTTCACGATCCGCGGCGCGAAGATGATCCGGCTTTCCGACGAGTTGCTCGCGGACCACTACAGCCACGTCGCCGACAAGCCGTTCTTCCCCAACATCGTGGAGTTCATGCAGTCGTCTCCGGTCATCGCGCTCGTGCTCGAGGGAGACGACGTCATCGCGAAAGTCCGCGGTATGCTCGGACCGACCAACTCCCAGGACGCCGAGCCCGGCACGATTCGCGGCGACTTCGGCGAGGACATGATGGTCAACGTCTGCCAC
>CAZKYJ010001039.1:0-2055 GCA_964556355.1 uncultured Verrucomicrobiales bacterium
CTGCGCCCGGTTGAACGGCATCTCCTCGCGGTCCATGGCAAAGAAATACTGGCGAAAGAATTCGCCCAGCTCGGTGAACAGGTCCCTGAACCGCCCGATCACCGGATAGTTCCGCCGGATCGCATCCTCGGTCTGGTGCCGGTCGATGAAATAGAACGCCACCACGCTCAGCGCGATGAACCCGAAGATCAGCACAAAGACCAGCACCATGATCTGCAGGGCTTGTAACCAGAATGCCATTATATTTCCTCCCGGCTCAATTGCTTGGCTGGCGCCATCATGGCCAGCACAGCCGCTGCCGCAAGGTCTACCTGCCAGCCGCCCCTAAAATCCCCGTGACACTCACGACGCGCTGACATCCTCTCACGAAATCTTTTCTGGAAGGTTGAAGACCCGGCGGCTTAGGCGCCCGGCCCCGCCGGTCAAGCCCGCCACCCGCCAATCTTTGACTGAACCGCTTCCGCCCGGCCTCCGTACCCCCGGTCAGATGCAAGCCGGCATCGACACCCAAAAGGAGACACCAATGTTCATCCGCGCAACAGCTCTTGCCCTCACCACCGCCTTCGCCGCCCCGGCCTTCGCCGATGCGCACATGCAGAAGGACATCGTCGACACCGCCGCCGCGAACCCCGACTTCGAAACCCTCGTCGCCGCGGTCCAGGCCGCCGGCCTCGTCGACACGCTCAAGGGCGACGGCCCCTTCACCGTCTTCGCCCCCACCGACGCCGCCTTCGCCGCCCTGCCCGAAGGCACCGTCGAAACCCTGCTGAAACCCGAGAACAAGGACAAGCTGATCGACATCCTCACCTACCACGTCGTCCCGGCCAAGGTCATGTCCACCGATCTCTCCGACGGCATGACCGCCACCACCGTCGAAGGCGGCGACCTCACCGTCGATCTCGACAGCGGCGTCATGATCAACGACGCCCACGTCACCGCCGCCGACATCGAAACCTCCAACGGCGTCATCCACGTGGTCGACAAGGTCATCCTGCCCCCCATGTAACCCCGTCCGCACCACCAAAACGGGCCCGTCCCCCCGGGGCGGGCCCGCAAATCCGCACCACCGTACGCGCAACACCCCCCCGACATACCCCATAATGCCGCCTCCACTCACTCAACCGGAGGCTCCAATGCCCATCGACCTCACCCAGGTTCACCACATCCCCGTCGGCGAAATCGACGCCAATTCCCTGCCCCGCGACCGTCTGGTCCACGATCCCGACGCCATCGCCGAACTGCGCGCCTCGATCCAGGCCGACGGCCTGCGCCAGCCCATCGAACTCTTCGGCATCGAACCCGACGAACAGGGCCGCCAATACGGCCTGATCTCCGGCTACCGCCGCCTCTCGGTCTTTCGCGACATGGGCCACGACACCATCCCCGCCTTCCTGCGCAACATCACCGAAATCCCCGACCTCCTCGCCGCCATGGTGACCGAGAACGAGATTCGCGCCCAGATCACCCCGTGGGAGAAGGCGATGTTCGTCCTCACCTGCCTGCGCTGCGGCCAGTTCCCCAACGCCGACAGCGCCATCGACACGCTCTTCCCCGCGCTCTCGCGCCAGAAACGGTCGCGCCTGCGCGGTCACGTGCTGGTGGCCGAGGAATTCGAATACCGCTTCGCCACCCCCGAACGGCTCTCCGTCTCCCGCCTCGACCGCCTCGCCGCGGCTTTGCGCTCCGGCTGGGACGACATGCTGCGCAACGCGCTGCCCCATCACAAGACCCACACCCTGGAAAGCCAGTGGCAGGCCATCCTGCCCATCCTCATGGAATCCGCGGCACCCGCCTCCGTCGCCGGCCCCGCCCCAGACACACCCGGAGCGCCCCGCCGCCTGCGCAATCTCCGCAAGGGGCTGACGGTCCGCCGAGAGCTCACCCGCTCCGGCTGGATCCTCCGCTTCACGGGGCCTCAGGCGAAATCGCCGGGGATCATCGATGACGTGATGGACGAGGTGGAGCGGATTTTCAGCCCGGATTGAGGGGGTTGGGGTGGGGCATCGCCCCAGAGAACCGAGGTGGCGTCTTCTGACGACCACCTCGAAGTGCCCC
>CAZKYJ010001040.1:0-2051 GCA_964556355.1 uncultured Verrucomicrobiales bacterium
ACGAGGATTGCAGCGTGGAGCCATCCCAGGCGAGATCGTTGGCCGAGGCGCTGGCATGGAGGGAAATGGCTGGGACGCCGGGGAATTCGTGGGCGACGACTCTGGCGTCCGCGAGGCGCAGCGAGGCGAGGGTGACGGCAAGGGGATCCGATCCGGTCGGATCGGACGATCCGGAAGGTGTCGCGAAAGCGGCGAGAAAGTCGGGTGTGATGGTGGCGCTGGGGGACGTGATCCTGAGGGATCCGAGGGTGAGGGCACCGGGGCTGAGGGAGGCGCCGAGGGAGAGTTCCGCGACGGCGAGACCAGCCGATTCCGGATCGCCGACGACGAGGTCCGCTAGCGAGAGGACCTGCTCGCCGAAGGTGAGCGTGCCACTGTCGTCCAGGGAGATTGAATCGCCGTGGAGTTCGAGCTTGGCCGCGAAGTCGGGCGCAGCGAACGGGCTTCCGTTAAAACCCTTGGCCGTGATGGTAGCACCGGTGAGGTGGATCCGGTCGATGGAGATCGCGGGAGACGGGCCGGCGGATCCGGAGGCGGAATCACCGGCCGGCGCGCGGGTCGCGAGGAACGGGGCGAGGTCGTCGGGGGTGATGTGGATCGCAGGATTGGCGAGGGCGAGGGTGCCGACGGCCGCGGCCTTCCCGTCGACCGAGAGGTCGGCCTCGATGGCATCCAAGGAGATGGCGTCGCCGATGCGGATGTCAGTCACGCGGATCTCGGCAGCCGGGAGGGACATGCCCGTCGCGCTGAAGTAGCTGAGGTCTCGGGCGTTCAGCGCGACCGTGGCGGTCGTTTCGGGGAGGCCGGGCTTTCGGATCGTGACCGTCGTCTCGCCAAGGTCCAACTTGCCGATGGACAGCAGCGGGCGGGGGGAGACGGGACCAGTCCTGGCGGGTTCCGGTGGTTCCGGTGCGGCGACCGGTCGAGCGAGTTCGGCGAAGAACGATTCGTCAAGGGTGATGGACGACGCCTCGATGGCCAGCGCGTCGATGCGGCCGTTGGCCAACTCCTCGACGGTGATGTCCGCCGCGACGGCCGGGATGGTGAGGATGGGCGTATCCGAGCCGGGGCGGGTGAGGACGATGTCCCGGATATCGATACCGGTGAGCCCACGGAAGTCGACGTGGCCAACCTCGGCGCGGAAGGGGGCGGCGGCATCGGCGAGATAGGCATTGACGATCCGCGTGCGGTAGCGGAGGGCAACGACTCCGGAGATCGCGACGAGGACCAGCCCGATGGTGCCGAGCACCAGCGCCCAGCGAACGAGCCGTCGCAGACGGGCGAACGTGCGCCGCCTGTCCCGGCCCGGTGATCGTTCGGCGCCTTGGGGGGCGTCGTTCTCGGGCTTGGGGCGGGCCATAGGCGGTAGGCGGGGGTCAGGACGTGCCGTTACCGACGGGCTCGTTCTTCCCAGTGATCTCTACGAACGACTCCTCCGTCGTGCCGTAGTACTTCGGCGTCATGCGGAGTCCGTATTCGTGGGCGACGGACCAGAGGAGCTGGCGGCGGGTCATCCCGATGCTTTTGATGCTCACCTTCGGGTTCTCCGGCGGCATGTTGTTGAGCCGGTAGTTCATCGGCTGGAGGAGCGAGCTGGCGAAGAGGTCATTGAGCGGGATGTCTTCAATGACGACATGGGCTGGCGTGTCCAGCCATTCGTTGAACGGCTCGTAGTTCGTGTAGAGGAAAGTGATCGGCGTCACCGCCCGGGGGGCGGCGGCCTCGAAAGTCGGCTTTGGATCGAGCAGGTTGCACGAGGCGAGAGTGAAGGCGACGGCGGCGGGGGCGAGGAAAAGTGCGGGACGCATGGCGGACTTAAAGGGGCGATTGGTGCTGATACAAAACGGAATGTTTTTGAGGGTTGGAACGCGGGGTGGGCGGTCTGTTCAATCGCATTGAACCCGCGGCACGCCGATGGGTGTCGTTTTGGCACGGAAGGGCTGCGGGATCGTCTCATCCGGTGGGAGGCACCCCGTCCCCGCCCCCCGGTTTCCTGCGCACCACGGCGTGGGCGGTGACCCACTTCCCGCGCTGGCGGCTCTCGACGATGT
>CAZKYJ010001041.1:0-2036 GCA_964556355.1 uncultured Verrucomicrobiales bacterium
GAGATCGCGCGGGCGCGCACGTCGATGCGGCGCCCGTCGTGGACGACCGCCCCGCTCCCGGTGTAGGCCCCCGCCGGTTTGACCGCCGCGACGCGCCCGCGCTTGACCCACACCTCTTTTTCATCGCGCATCCGCTCGCTGAGGACGGAGAGGACGCGAACCCCACGGATGACCGCATCCGGATCTTGGCGCCCTGCCGCCACGCCGGCGAGCGTCTGGGTCATCTCGTAGAGCGGGGGCACGGGCGGCAGCGACATGCATCGAAAGTAGCACGGGGCGTGCCCATCTTGCTATCCGGGTTTTGCCGGCGTTCGTAGGGAGTCCCGTGATCGCCCGCGCCTTAAAATTCCTCGACGGCATCCGCGCGAGTTTCTGGTTCGTGCCCACCCTGATGTCGGTCGTGGCGGTGGCGCTCGCCTTCGTGCTCACCGGGTTCGATTCCCAATTCGGGGCGGCCTGGCTGAGGGACGTCGGCTGGCTTTACGCCAACAAGCCGGAGGGCGCCCGCGTGCTCCTCTCCACGGTGGCCAGCTCGATGATCACGGTGGCGGGCGTCACCTTCTCGATGACCACCCTCGCGGTCTCGTTCGCCTCCGGCAACATCGGCCCGCGGGTGCTTTCCAACTTCATGCGTGACCGGGGGAACCACGTCACCCTCGGGACGTTCATCGCCACCTTCCTCTACTGTATTTTCGTCCTCCGCACGATCCGGGCGGAGAACGAGGTGGACAACCAGATCTACGAGCCCTTCGTCCCCCACACCGCGATCTTGGGGGCGCTCATCCTCACCGCCGCCAGCGTGGCGGTGCTCATCTATTTCATCCACCATGTCCCCGAGAGCATCCACATGTCCAATGTGGTTGCGAATATCGGGAGGGGGCTTGAGTAGAAGCTCGGCGTCCTGTTTCCCGCGACGGTGGGCGACCCGATCGAAGATCTGGAGCGCGCCCACCCGGAACCGGCCGACGAGATGCCGGACGGGTTTTTCGAGGACGCCGTCCCGATCCGCTCCGAGATCGCCGGCTACATCCAGACCTTGCACGAGAATGGCCTGCTCGCGGCCGCCGAGGAGAGCGACCTCCTCCTCTACCTCCGCCATCGCCCGGGCGACTTCGTGACGAGTGGATCGGTCCTCATGCTGGCGGCGCCAGCCTCCCGCGTCGACGAGTCGGTCGCCGGCCAACTGGCGGGATCGTTCGCCTGTGGCTCGGACCGTAGCCCCGCCCAGGACGCGCTTTTCCTTGTCGACCAGCTGATCGAGATCCTCGGACGCGCACTGTCCCCCGGCATCAACGACCCGTTCACCGCGATGAACTGCCTCGACTGGCTGGAGAGTTCGCTCGCCCTGCTCGCCCGGAGGAAGCCGCCCTCGCGCTACCGCTATGGTGCGGACGAGAAGCTCCGCGTCGTCTCCGAACCGCTCACTTTCCGCGCCTTCGCCGAGGAGGTCTTCAACCGCACCCGCGCCTACGTCGCCCCCGACCGCAATGCCGCGCTCCACCAGATGCGGATGGCCGCGCGCCTGGGAATTGCGTGCGACAACGAGGAGGATCGCGCCCACCTGCTCCGGCTCGCGGCCCATCTGCGTGGCGCTTCGGGCGACCACCTCGACTCCCCCGCCCTCGCCGAGATCGACCGCTACCACGATTCCCTCGAGCGCCTGCACGCGGACCCCCGCTACCGTCAGCAGCTCGCGACCGGTCAGGAGTCCCTGGAATCCACCGGATACCCCGGGCGTTGAAATCGCACTCCGCCTCGCCAGTTTTAACTGCCGCCCCGCCGTGCCCGCGCGCTCACTACTCGAAGATCCGCAACGCCTCGCCCAGCTGGCGGCCACCGGCCTGCCCGATGCCGAGCGGGACGGCGCGTTCGACCGGCTGACCCAACTGGCGACCCGCGTGCTGGCGGCACCGGTCTCCCTCGTCTCGCTCGTCGACGATTGCCGCCAGTTCTTCTTCAGTGCCCACGGCCTCCCCGAACCCGTCGCCGACCTCCGCGAGACCCCGCTCAGCCACTCGTTCTGCCAGCACGTGGTG
>CAZKYJ010001042.1:0-2033 GCA_964556355.1 uncultured Verrucomicrobiales bacterium
TCCGCGACTTCGACGGCGCCGAGGACTCGATCCTTCTCGACGGCGGGATCTTCGTCAGCGAGCGGCTGGCGGCCAAGATGGTCGCCGCCCTGACCGGGCACAGCCAGGGCGGGAGCGAAGCCGCCATCGCCCGCCTCACCGACCGCGAGCTCGAGGTCTTCCGGCTCATCGGCCAGGGCAAGGCGAGCCGGGAGATCGCCAGCGCGCTCTCGGTGAGCGTCCGCACCATCGATGCCCACCGCGCCCACCTGAAGCAGAAGCTTGGCCTCGCCGACGGCACCGCCCTCGTCCGCGAGGCCGTGCGCTGGGCCGAGCGCGAGGGGCTCCTCTAGCGCCGTACGGAATTCCCGTACACCGGACCGCGAAGAACCCGCGCCCCCGTCGCGCAGGGCCTACGCATTGCCCCTGCCGGGGCGGTCACTAGACTTGAGGAACCATGGACAATCTCTACGACAAGCTGCTAACATCATCGCTCTTCGGCATTTACGAGAAAGCGTTCCGGGAGGCCACCGGGCTTCCTTTGGCCATGGTTCCAGCGGGCGGCGCGGCCACCCAACCCCACGGGCCGCACCCCCAGCACAACCCGTTTTGCCGGCTGCTTGAGCATGCCGCGCGAGGCACCTGCGCCGAGTGCGTCCGTTCCCGCACCCGGCTCTTGCGCGAGGCCGGCGCGGGGATGCGCACCATCACCTGCTTCGCCGGGCTCCAGGAGACCGTCGTTCCCGTCCGGCTCGGCCGCACCGTCGTCGCCTACCTCAAAACCTGGCAGGTCTGCCATCGCAAACCGACCGCCCGCGGCTTCCGGAAAGCGATGGAGAAGCTCGGCGACCGGCTGGCCGCCGCCGACCTCGGGCCGCTGAAGGCCGCCTACCTCCAGAGCCCGGTGGTGGCGAAGGAACGCTACGACGCCGCCGTCACGCTCCTCGCCGCCTTCTCGCTGCAACTCGGCAGCCTCGCCAACCGCATCGCCATCTCCGAGACCAAGGCCGAGCCACCCGTCGTCGCCCGCGCGAAGGCCTTCGTCGAAAGCCGGCTCAACGGGGAACTCTGCCTCGGCGAAGTCGCCGCCCACGTCCGCGTCAGCCGGTTCTACTTCTGCAAAATTTTCAAACAGTCCACCGGGATGACCCTGACCGAATTCATCGGGCGCCGCCGCGTCGAGCAGGCCAAAGACCTCCTCCTGCGCACCGATGCCCGCGTCATCGAGATCGCCTTCAGCGTGGGCTTCCAGTCGCTCTCGCAGTTCAACCGTAGCTTCGTCAAATTCGCCGGCGAGTCGCCGACCGAATACCGCGCCAAAGCCGCCCAGTCCGCCGCGTAGGTCCTCCCGCCGGAGCGCAGGACGAAGTGCCTTCGTGCGCGGCGACTGGTCGCCGCATTGGGGGGCGACTGTCGTGTCGGGCACCGATTGCCGAGTGCGGGGGTGCGGAGGTTCCCGGCGCTGGTTGCGGGGGGAAGTCGAACGGCAAGCCTCCGAACCAAAGCGGCGAAAACCCGCCGCACCCCGGAGATAGCCGAAGTCCTCCCCTTTTCTAATCCCGGCCCCAGTCCAGCTCTCGCACCGCCTCGACCCGCGGAAGATGCGAGATTTGATCCGCCAGCATCTCTTGAAACCATCTCTCGTCGTAGGAGCCGACCGAGCCATCGTTGGTCGTGATCGTGCGGCGACCACCGGAAAGATGCGGCCGCGACGAGGCGAGTAAGATGGACGCTTCGGGCGAGGAAATCGATAGCCCAGCACCGTAGTAGGCGACCGGTTCCGCATCGATGGCCGACAGCGCGAATTCCGACCAGTTCTCGACGTATCCTTCCCGGGCGAGATCCTCGAGACTTTCCGGGTAGTGGCCGTCGTGGTCGGAGGCGTAGAGTCTCAACGCGAGACCCAGCTGCCGCTGGTTGTTGCTCTCCCTGGTGACCGGCGGCAACGGGCCGTCCACGACCACCGGGTTGCCCGAAAGCCAGCCGACCTGGTGACCGATGGCCGCCCCGGCGATGGCCGAGCCGAAGAGGGCAATAAACAATGCGAGGATGGT
>CAZKYJ010001043.1:0-2033 GCA_964556355.1 uncultured Verrucomicrobiales bacterium
TATTCGTCGATCGTCTCTTGGATCCTGACGTAGACGGCGTCGGCGTTGTCGAGGTTGGTCGCCAGGTCGCTCCCGAAGCGGAGCTGGCCACCGTCCACCGCGAGCAGGCGGCCGTGGAGCCTCATCCCCTCTTTGGCGAAGCGGCGGAGGTCGATGTCGCGCCCGCCATCGCGCCCTGTCAGGTAGTGGTTCGCCTTGGCGCGCACCGCCTCCTGCTGCGGGTGCTCGTCCACAGCCATATCGTAGTAGCCCATTTCGGTCAGCCATTCGACCACGTCCCTCCCCCGGTAGCGGCGCGGGGCTCGCGGAGCGCCCCCCACGCAGAGGTGGACGCGCCGCCCGGCGAGGTGGAGGTCTTCCGCAATCTGGCAGCCGGACTGCCCGGTACCGACCACCAGGACATCCCCGTCGGGCAGCGCGTCCGGGCACCGGTAGTCGGCTGACATCACCTGCACGATGCCGGGGTCGAGACCGTCGGCCATGGCCGGGCGGCGCGGCGTGTGGTATCCCCCGGTCGCAACCACCACGGAATCCGCCCGGCAGGGACCCTCCCCGGTCTCGGCCACGAACTGCCCCCCCTCCTTCCACAGGCGGGTCACCGCCACCCCTTCCCGCAGGGGCGCCCCGAAGGAACGGGCATAGGATTCCACGTAGGTGACGATCTCTCCCTTTTTCATGAAGCCGAACGGATCGTCGCCCTGGTAGGGGAAGCCGGGGAGCTGGCACTGCCAGTTCGGCGTCACCAGGCAAAACGAATCCCAACGTTCCTCCCGCCAAGCCTCGGCCACCCGGCGCCGCTCGAACACCACGTGCTCGACACCGCGCTGTTTCAGGCAAAAACTCATGGCGAGCCCCGCCTGCCCTCCACCGATCACGATCGTCTCATAGCTCTTCATCTCACGGCCAGATAGAAGCAATCCGCACTCCAACCCCAACGCCCATGCGCGCATATCGTTGCGCATCGTCGGGCCGCCCTAGCGGTGGAGATACGCCCTCCACCCCCCGAGCCCCGTGATCTCTTCGGCCCCTTCCAGGGCGAATGGCTCGCAGAGGAACCCGATAACCAAGTCGCCGGACTCCAGCACGAGCTTCCCGACACCGAGTGGCGAGGGAATAGCGGCGACGAATTTCCCGAAGCCCTCGGCTGGCAACGACCACACTTCGACGGCGATGCTGGCTCCCACCGCGGCCCGCACCAGCCCCGGCTTGAATGGCGGCCCGCCCGGCAGCGCGTAGAGCCGGTAGAACGGCGCGGTCCGGTCCTCGCGGACGAAAGTCCCCCCCAGATCGGTGAGCTGGTGGTTGAGGGGGAGGCCGCGCAGGTGGGCGCCGCAGACAACGAGCTCGATGTTCATCCCAGAAACCTCTCGCCCAGCTCCATCACCGCCTCATCGGTGAACGCCGGCCCCACCAGGGTGATTCCGAAGGGCAGCCCGCTTTCCGCGCCGAACCCGGCCGGCACCGCCACCGCGCAGAGGTCGAGCAGGTTCATGTAATTCGTGTAGTAGCCGAGGTTCGTGTTCAGCTGGATCGGGTCGGCCTCGACCTCCGCGATGGTGTAGATCCGCCCCGCCGTCGGGGTGGCGAGGAAGTCGAGCCCCTCGAAGACCTCGTCCGCCTGGCGCTTGAACGCTGCCAGCTGGTAGGCCGCCTCGAACGCCTGGTAGGCGCGGGGTTCCTTGCCGCCGCTGATGATCTTCAACGTCGTCGCGTGCAGCGCCTCCGGCCGCGCCTCGATGAACTCGCGGATGCCGGCGTAGCGCTCCGCCACCCAGGGGCCGCCGTAGAGCAGGTTCGCCGCATCGAGGAATGGCGAGAAATCGATCTCCTGTACGGTGGCGTGCCCCGCCAACCGCCCGACCGCGGCCTCCCAGAGCGGTGGATACTCGGTGCTCCCGAAGAAGGCCAACTGGTCCGGCCGCGGAATCCCGATCACCGGCCGGCCCGGCACCGACCGCTGGACATTCCTCCGGGAATAGGGATCCGCTTTGTCGTAGGCCGCCGCCACCGAGTAGACCGCCCGCGCCGTGCCT
>CAZKYJ010001044.1:0-2032 GCA_964556355.1 uncultured Verrucomicrobiales bacterium
TTTTCCGCCGGACGACCCGAGCATCGAGGGCATCAGCTCGCTGGTGATCCTCAAGAAAGTCGCCTCCGTCATCGCCGAGCGCGGCGGGAAAATCGGCAACGTCGATAGCACCCTCGTCGCTGAGCGCCCAAAGATCCTCCCGCACGTGCCCGCAATGAAGGCCAACATCGCCGCCGCCCTCGGCATCGAGGCCGTCGACGTCGGCGTCAAGGCGACCACCAACGAGCGCCTCGGCTTCCCCGGACGGGAAGAGGGGATGTGCGCCCTGGCCGCAGCGGTGGTGGAGCTACCGTAGGGAGGGGGGGACGACGGCGCCCCCGGCGCTACCGCCCCCGCCGCGCCACGATCAGCGGGGCCTGGTTGTAGGAACGCTGGTAACCGACCCCGAATCCCAAGGGCTGCGAACGCGCCCACACCGCCGCCAGATCGGCCTGGTAGTACTCGCTGAAGATGTCGAGGGTGCCCCGGTATGTCCCGAAAAGCTCGGTCACGAAGCCCGCTTCGTTCAGGGAGCGGAAAGGGATCGCCGAATCGTCCTGCACGATGGCACTCGACACCGAGAGGATGGTATTGCGGATCGACGAGAACCCGCCTGTGTGCATCAGGTAGGACGCGCTCTTCATGAAGGTCACGGTGGGCGCGCGGCCCCGGACGAAGGCGACGAGACCCGGGCTTAGCGATCCGTTCGCCACGTTGGTCTGGAAGTAGAAGAGTTCCTGCGGCCGGCCCCGGCGGTCGCTGAATGCGATGCGGACGCCGGAGTTGTAGCCGCCGAAACTCGCGCGGGGGACGGCCCTGCCATCCGGTGTCAGAGCCACCGGCTGGACGCCGGTGATCGCGTGGCCGGAGCGGGCGATGAAAACGTAGAGCGAGGTGAGGATTCCCGGGACGCCGCTCCCGCCGAAGTCTTGGCGCATCTCTTTGGTCACGAAGTACGACGCGGAGAACAGCGAGGTCAGCGACGCCCGCACCCGGGCCAGCGCGTTCGGGTCGTAGGTGGTCGGGTCCGGCACCGGCCGCACCGGTTCGAGCCCGAAGAGAATGTAGGTCTGCGCCCCGGGAAAAAACGTGTCCGCAAAGAGGTAGTCCGGTCCGCTGAACGGGTAGAACACCGTCCCGCCCCGCGCGCGCGAACGGATGTCGCCGATCGCCGAGGCCGCCCAGCTCTCGGCCCTGTCCAGCCGGTTGTAGTCGGCGGTACGATAGGCAGTATCAATCTGATCGGAATGCAATTGCCACGCCGCCGTCTGCCGCAGCCCCGCGTAGGGCGAGCGGGCGTCGCCCGGCAGGCCGGCCAGATACCGCGCCACATCGTCCGCATTGCTCTGCACCGGGAGACCCGGGCCGCCGTCGGCCGGCAGCGCGGGGCGGATCTCCGGCTGCGGACCCGCGCAGGAGGCGAGGAGGGCGAGCGCCGCCGCTGTGGCGGCAGCATGTTGCCGGGTGCGGCGAACCGCGCTAGGGAAGGGGTTCACAACTGCGATCATGGGAGGAAGTAGCTTCGGGAACATTTTTAGGATTTCGACATGGGGGGAGTCCCATGGCGGCGGGGTCGGCGTGGTGATCGACGGATGCCCGCCGATGATACCGATTACCCAAGAAGAGATCCAGCGCGATCTCGACCGGCGTCGCCCCGGGCAGAGCGAGATCGTCACCCCGCGCAAAGAGACGGATACCTGTGAGATCCTCTCGGGCATTTTCCAGGGCAAGACCACCGGCACGCCCATCGCTATCCTCGTGCGGAACAAGGACGCCCGCTCCGAGGCCTACACCGAGATGGAGACGAAGTACCGCCCGTCCCACGCCGATTACACCTACCAGGCCAAGTACGGAATCCGCAACTGGCAGGGCGGCGGCCGCGCCTCCGCCCGCGAGACCATCGGCCGGGTCGCGGCGGCGGCGCTGGCGCGCAAGATCATCCAAGCCGCCGCCCCGGACTTCGAGGCCGTCGCCTACGTCAGCCGCATCGCGAGTCTCGAAGCGAGCGTCGATCCTGCCACCGTCACGTTCGATGATGTCGAATCCAACATTG
>CAZKYJ010001045.1:0-2031 GCA_964556355.1 uncultured Verrucomicrobiales bacterium
GGGTTGCGCGTCTGGAAGGCGACGACGCGCTTCCAGCCTCGCTCCGCGAACGCCTTGCGCGACTCCTCCGGGGTCAGGTAGCGGCGCATGAACGCGTCCTCGTGCCCGGGCAGAGCGTCGACCTCGATCGGCCCGGCCAGGCAACGTGCCCCCTCCTCGTAGATCGCGGCGACGCCGGGATGGTCCTCGTCGGTCGTGCCGTAGACCTGCTCCGCCTCGCGCTTCGTGTCGCGCTCGAAGATCTCCTCGACCGTGAGCCGGCCGAGCGGCTCGCCCTCGTCGCTGCTCAGCGAGACGACGTCGCCCACGGCGCAGTCGAGGTTGCTGGCGAGCGTGATCGGGATCGGCCAGTACTCGCCGGCCGCGGTGCGCATCTCCGCGCAGACGCGCTCCCAGTCGGCGGAGCCATGGAAGCCGGTCAGCGGCGCGAAGCCCCCGTTGCCGATCATCTCGAAGTCGGCCGTGTGGCGCTCGGACAGGGTCAGGGAAAGCTCGGTCTTGGTCTCGGTCATGCCTTCGATCTCGTTGTTCGGAAAGGGCTGGGCACGCGTGGCAGCAGCGGACCAGAGTAGCGACCCGTAGCCGGTCAGGTCGGTCAGCGGCTCAGTTGATCCCGCACTCTGTCTTGGACGTTCCGGCCCAGCGACCCGCGCGCGGGTCGGCGCCGGGCTTGACCGGCTGCGTGCAGTGCGTGCAGCCGATCGAGGGGTACCCCTGGTCGTGCAGTGGGTTGTACGGCAGGTGGTGCTCGCGGATGTAGTTCCAGACGTCGCGCTCATTCCAGTCGGCGATCGGGTTCAGCTTCCACAGCTCGAACCGCTTGTCCCAGGCCAGCTTCGGCGCGTTGGCGCGGGCCAGCGAGTCCTCACGGCGCAGGCCGGCGACCCAGCAGTCGACGTCGGACAGCGCGCGGCGCATCGGCTCGACCTTGCGCAGCTCGCAGCAGAGGTCGGGGTTGCTCTTCCACAGCTCGTCGCCGTAGCGCTCGGCCTGCTCGGCGAGGCTGATGTTGTGGACCCGGTCGAACTCGATCCCCAGGTGCTCGGCGAGCCGGTCGCGGGTCTCGTAGGTCTCCGGGAAGAGGACGTCGGTGTCCAGGTAGAAGAAGCGAGCGTCGGGGTTGATCTCCACCGCCATGTGGGCGATCACCGAGGTGGTCTTCTGGAAGGCGCTGGCGAAGTAGTGCCGATCGCCGAAGTGATCGAACATCCATTCCAGCGCCTCGTGAGCGCTGCGCTCTTCCAGGTCCTCTGCCACGGCCAAGCCTTCCTCCTCGGTCAGCGAAGCGGGGGATTCTGCCAGTGCGGCTGTCGCGGGGGGCGGCTTCACGCTAGATAGACACCCTGTAGTCCCGCTCGACTCGCGGGAGATGGCGGTTCTCGGCGGCGTCGCTCATATCGCGCATTCCCCCTCGCCGCGCTCGACCTTGTAGGGGTCGTGGCGGTTCCAGTCGACGAACTCCTGCAGCGTTTCCAAGCCGAACTCGGCCGGCATGGCAAGGTCGGAGACCTCCTCCTCGAAGCGGCCCGTGCCGACCCGCTCGACGAAGTCGTTGAACTCCTCGCCGTCGTTGCGACGCTCTGACTCGTAGAGGCGCAGCCAGCGTTCCACGGCGTCCGGGACGCGCTTCGCCGGCAGCCGTGACTTGAGCCGCGCCCCGAACTCGACGCCACGCTCGTAGCGCCCGCCCAGGTGCGGGATGTAGGCGGGCATCTGGTGCCCACCGACCTTCAGCGAGGCCCCGTAGAAGCCGATGTTGGCTATGTGGTGCTGGCCGCAGCCGTTCGGGCAGCCGCTCATCTTGACGTGGATCCGCTTCATCAACTCGTCGCTGATATGCATCGACTCGACGCGTTCGGAGATCGCGCGGTTCAGCCCCATCGAGCTGGTGATCCCCAACTTGCAGCTGTCGGTGCCGGGGCAGCTCACAACGTCGGTGACCTCGCGGGCGCCGACGTTTGCCAGGCCGATCTCGTCAAGGCGACGCCAGACGTCGAAGAGTGCCTCGTCGCGGACCCAGCGCAGGACCAG
>CAZKYJ010001046.1:0-2031 GCA_964556355.1 uncultured Verrucomicrobiales bacterium
GATCAGTGTCTGCACCGACGTCCCGGCGCTGGCCTGCTCCGGATGGAAGTGCTCGTTGTGGTGAAGATGGGTCACCCAGGAACAGGTCACCTGGTCGCCCGGGTGCTCCGCATCGGTGATGGTGGCCTCGAGGTCGAGCACGGTGCGTTGGGAACTCGAGTAGGTGGCGCCGTCGGAAAAGCTGGTGATGGCCACCTCCGGCGGGGTGTTGTTCACCGAGACGAGGACGGCCACGCTGCTGGAAAGCCCTTGGTCATCGACGACGGTGAGTATCGCGTGGTAGCTCTTGGGCCGCCCTCCCGGCGCCACGAACGCGTGGGTGACCATGGCACCCTCCGCCATGGTGCCGTCGCCAAACTCCCAGCGGTAGGTCAAATCGGAACCTTCGGGATCACTCGACCCTGATCCATCAAACTCAACCACGAGGGGGGATGGTCCAAAGAGCGTGGCGACGACCGGAAGGGAAGTCGGCGCGTAGGCCATCTCCTCAGCGGGACTTCCCAATTGGCTCGCGCTCTCGATCTCCCCGACTCCAACCGGCTCGTAGTCCGCCGCCCGAGCTAGGATCAGCTTGTCCACTTCGGCGCCATCCTCACGCATCCAGATGTTGAGGGTGTGCTCGCCCGCCCCGGCGATACTGATAGTGACCTTCTCGGTGACCGGACGACCGATCGCCTTGTCCTGCCACCTCCAGCTGCCCGGCTGGACGAACAGCCCCTGGGAAGCACCGAAGGACAGCGGACTGCCATCGATACCGACATGGATGGCATTGTCTTCGGCCGTCGCTCCGAAAACGCGCGCCCAAAGCGTGTAGACGCCCGGCGTTTCAAATCGGATCCGGTAGTCCAGGCGCGGCCCGTCCGCGGTGTCGCCCGCGTCCATCCCAGTTCCGGAGGTGCGCACCGACAAGCCTCCGCTGGCGCCCGGCGCTCCGACGCCAGCCGTCCACGTCCGGTGGAGACCCGCCTCGCTCCCCGTGAAATGTTCCGCTTCGACGACGACGATCCCCCCCTCCTCCAAGAACACCGGATCGCCCCCCACGACCACCACCACGGAGTCGCTCGCGGTAAACTGCGTGTCCGTGGCGGTGAGCCCGAGCAGATACTCGCCAGGCGCGGAGAAGGTGGCCGTCGCCATGGGATCGGCAACGTCGGAAAACGTGACCACCCCGGGCCCCGAAAGCTTGCTCCACACACTCGAGATCGCACCACCGAGCGGCACCGTGGCGTCCCCGACCGCCCCGTTCAGTTGCGTGGAGAACGACGGCGGCGATCCGGGCACGACGCGGTTGCGTCCCGCCCGCACCACGGGAGCCACATTGGTGGTCGCCGCAGGAGCCCGTTCGGCCACCACTTGGGCGATCGGTGGGATTTCGACCGAGCCAGCGTAGAGGATCCGGTGGATCTCCTCGCCGAAGGCATCCGCGTAGAGGAGGCCTCCCGTGCGAGGGTCCTGCTCGAGGACAACCACGTTCGGGATCCCGGAGGCGAAATTCTCGATCCGCTCGGGATGCCCGTCCTCGTCGGTGGTCATCACCTTGATCACGGCGTTCACGTAATCTAGGAAGAAATACTTGCCGTGGTAGGACGGGGGAAATCCGTTCCCCGAATAGACCATTCCACCGACCACACAGTTCCCCACGAACCCCTGCCCTAGAACCGGAGACTCGGGACCCAGGGTGACGATGTCCTCCCCCTCGCCATCGGCCACCAGGGCCCGGGTCGTCCAGTCTCTCCCCTGGATGGTGCCGTGCCGGATCTCGAGCTGTGGGGGGCGGTGGGTAAAGGTGGCGATCCCCGGCGGAATGGGAACGGAAGCATCGCAGGGATTCGGGTAGAACGGGTCGTGGTCGGTCGTGCGATCAACCAGGAGGTCTTGGAAGGCAAAAAAGTCTTCACCACACCCGGCGGTGCCGGCCAGGGGGTTCGGCGCCCCCTGGTGAAGCGTCCGCGCCAGCGGGTAGCCCGCATCGGCTGTGCCCTGTGCGGCGAACCCCTCGTAGATCGGCCACCCGAAGTTCTCACCACCCAC
>CAZKYJ010001047.1:0-2029 GCA_964556355.1 uncultured Verrucomicrobiales bacterium
GAACTCATCAGCATTCCCAACACTCAGTTATTGAGCTCGGAATTGACTAACTACACGCGACAGGGCAAGACACATGGCATTCTCCTCCATTCAAGCCTCGGGATCGGGTATGACGAACCGCAACAAAAAATCGAAAGAATGCTGCTAGAGGCGGCCCAGCGGACGGACGGGCTCAAGACAAACCCAGCGCCGTTCGTTCTTCGACAGGCACTAGAAGACTATTCGATAGTTTACGAAGTCAATGCATACGCAGAGTCTGTAGACTCACTCCCAAAATTGAAGTCGGCTTTACATAGCAATATTCTTAACGTCTTCAACGAAAACAGAGTTCAAATCATGACGCCTTCGTACGAGACAGATCCGGAGACTCCAAAGATCGCACCGGCGGAGAGCATTGAGTAGCTCCGAACAGCTTGGCAAGATTTTCCCTCGATTTATTGCCAGAGTAATCCAGTTATTTCCGACCCTGGTTATAAGCAGACATTTCACTAGGGTTGACCGAGTGTCCTCTTTCCGATCCAAAAGCGGACATTCAGACTAGCTCGCCCGAATGACCGCTATGGGTCGATTCCGGCTGAGACCGGACTCCAGAACTGACGGTTCGGCAGAGCGGACATCCCGCCTCGGGCTAGATCCCGAAATCGGACCCGGTGGCACCTGTCCGGGGATATCCGCTCGTGACCCAACTCAGACGCGCCGATCGGCGGCGCGGTTGGCTGGGACGGGCGTGGAATACTTGTTCACCGCGCCGAAGGCGGACGCCAGCTGTTGGGACGAAGGTGCCATCTCCTCAAGCTGCTCGAAGGTCCGGATCGCGGCCAGCGGCGCCATTCTGGACCCCGCCGAAGAATGGGCTATCACACCAAGCAGAGGGCCTCCGCGTGAGGTCGGAGTTGGACCGCCTCGCTCGCGACGCGCACCTCGTGGTTCGACCGCATCCGCTCGGGGCCTCATCGACTGCTTGAGCGGGTCGAGCGTCTTCCTGACGAGGTCGCGCTCTTTGTCGCAGCAGGGCGGGATGCCGTTCCCGCGCGAGTCCGCGACCTCGATGGCGTCCGCCCATCTTCGGCCACTCCGGTCGAATCTCGTCGCCTATGATGGCAGTGTGCTCCGCCCCTCCCGCGGCTGGCCTTTGCCGGCGATCCCGGCCATGCTGCGGGCGCTCTCAGCCGAATCCCGCGAAACGGTCAGGTGGATGCCCCAAGAGGCCGCACAGCCCGCGCCCAGACGCCTGGCGATCCTGCCCTGGGGCGACCTGTTCGAGGACTACCTCGACACCGTCGGGCTCAGCCTGGACGAGATGTGCCGGGTCATGACCGGCGGCTGGCTGTTCGGCTACGTGGCGGCGCTGCAGACCGCCGGGGTCGAGTGCACCCTCTTCGTCGTGAGCGCGCGCCTCACTCGGGCCCGGACCTTGCGCCACGAGCCGACGGGCGCGCTGGTGTGCGCCCTGCCGTGCTCCCGGGTCTATCGGGCCCTGCGCCGGTTCATCGCCGACCCCTACGCGCCGACCGGCCGGGCGATGTTCGGCGTTACCAAGCCCTGGGCGCGGCTCCCCGCCCGGCTGCTGCGACCGCTCGTCCCCTATTTCAACACCCCCCTCGTCGGACTGGCGCGGGAGCTACGCCGCCAGGGCTGCACCGCGATCTTCTGCCAAGAGTACGAGTACGCCCGCTTCGACCTCGCCGTGCTCCTGGGGCGGTGGCTGGATGTGCCGGTCTTCGCCTCGTTTCAGGGCGGCAGCCGCCCGTTCAGCGGGTTCGAGCGGCGGGCCCGCCGGTGGTCGCTCCGGCGGGCCGCCGGGCTGGTCATCGGCGCCCGCTGCGAGGCCGAACGCGTACGTATGTCCTACGACGTGCCGGCCGACAAGATCGCGGTCATCCCCAACGCCCTGGATGTGGCATTCTGGTCGGCCGAAGACCGCGCCGCCGCCCGCGCCGCCCTCGGCCTGCTGGCCGAGGGCCGGATCGTGGTGTGGCACGGCCGGGTCGCCATCCATCAGAAGGGCCTCGACCTGCTGCTAGAGGCG
>CAZKYJ010001048.1:0-2025 GCA_964556355.1 uncultured Verrucomicrobiales bacterium
CACCGTCGGGCCGACCGATCCGCCGGTGGTGGCGGTGACGTTGGGGTTGGGCGGATCGAAAGTGTCGCTGAGCTGGGCGAATGCGGGGGATGCGGAATGGAGGAGGGCGGCGAGCGCCACGGCCGTTCCAGTCGAAGGAGAGCGGGGGTTCATAGGGTGAGGGAGATTTTTGAAATTCAGCTAACGGATTGGATACCGGACCGCAAGCAAATTCTTTCAAATGGTAACGGGATCGCAGGTCCGCGGCGTCCGCCACCACCGCCACCACCGCCACCACCGCCGCCAACCCGCCAACCCGCCAACCCGCCGGAGCCGCCAACCCGCCGGGGCCGGCTAGCTCTCGAAGGCATAGCGCCGCTCCAGTGCCGCGGCCAGCCAGGAGAGCGGAAGGGTGAGCACGAGGTAGCCGAACGCGAGAACGACGAAGCCCTCCAGCGTATTGAACGTCGCCGAATTGGCGATCCGCGCCTGCTGGGTCAGCTCGGCGATCCCGAGGACCGAGAGCAGCGACGAGTCTTTGATCAGCGAGACGAACTGGCCGGTGACGGCGGGCAGGCTGCGGCGCACGGCCTGCGGGAGGATGACGTAGCGGTAGCTCTGCCAGCGGTCGAAACCGACCGCCCGCGCGCTCTCGAATTGCGAGCGCCCGACGCCCTCGATGCCCCCGCGAAAGATCTCACCGAGGTAGGCGCCAGTGAAGGCCGAGAGCAGGAGCACGCCGCTGAGGATCTGGTTCTGGACCCCGAGCGCATTGGCCACGATGTAGTAGCCGATGAGCAACTGGACGAGCAGCGGCGTGCCGCGCACGAGTTCGGTGTAGACCCGCCCGGCTACCCGGAGCGGAGCGATCCCGCTGCGGCGCAGCACCACCAAAAGCGCGCCGACGGCCGTGCTCGCCACCAGAGCCAGGGCCGCGATGGCCAAGGTGACCAGCCAGCCCTGCACGAAAAGCGAGCGGTATTTCCACAGCGCCACCCAGTTCGACTCGAACCGCAACTGGGCGAAGACGAAGAAACACACCGTCCCCACACCGAGCAGGAGCGCGGCGGAAACAAGGAGGTCGCGGAAGGTGCTTCGGCTCACAGAGGCGCACGGAAGCGGCGCTCCCTCCGCTCAGCAATCGAAAATGAGGTGGCTCCTCCGCCCGCCACCCCAGGGACGCCAAGCTCCCCACCGCCCCGCGCCGTCCTATTCGAAAATGAACGGGATACCCTGCGAGTCGAGGAGGGCCTTCTCGTCTTGGAGGTAGCGCTCGGCCAGGGCGTCGAACCCGCCCTCGGCGCGGAACTTCGCGATGAACGCATTGACCTCCTCCCGCAGCGCGTCGTTGCCCTTACGCACGCCGACCGCCCATTTTTCGAACTGGATCGGACGGAGGAGCGCCGTCGTGGTATCCGGGTTCTTGAGCTGGTAGTTGAAGATCGAAAGCTGGTCGTAGATAAAGGCATCGGCCTTGCCCTGGGCGACCTCCAAGACGCAGGCACTCTCCTGGTCGAGCGGCACGACGGTGGCCTCGGGGAGGTTCTTCCGCGCATAGACCTCACCGGTCGTCCCCAACTTGACGACGATCCGCTTTCCGCCTTTCAGGTCGTCGATCCCCGTCGCCGGCGAACCGGCGGGGAGGAGCACGGCAAGCCCGGTGCTGACGTAGGGGTCGGAAAAATCGATCGTCTCCCGCCGCTCGTCCGTGGCGGTCATCGACGAGATGACGAGATCGACCCTCCCGGCACGCAACGCCGTGATGAGGCCGTCGAACGGGATGTTCTCGATCTTCAGCTCGCGGCCGAGGTCGTCCGCGAGCGCCCGCGCCATCTCCACGCCCACCCCGGCGGGTTCGCCGGCCTCGTCCATCATCTCGAACGGCGGGTAGGTGAGCTCCATGCCGATGGTCAGGGTGTCTTCCACGAGTCCGCCGCCGTCGCGACCACACCCGCTCAAACCGAGGACTGCCGCCGCTCCCCACGCCAAGAAATTGCACCGCTTCATAGGCTCCCCATACAACAGGATCGGTACCTAGCACGTGGC
>CAZKYJ010001049.1:0-2025 GCA_964556355.1 uncultured Verrucomicrobiales bacterium
GCCGTGACCAAGCCGACGTGGCGATGCTTTACAAACGGCTTTCCTTCCACGGTGTCCGGATCATCACTTTGGCGGAGGGGGAGATCAGCGAGCTGCACGTCGGCCTGAAGGGCACGATGAACCAGCTGTTCCTAAAGGACCTCGCGGCCAAAACGCGCCGCGGCCTGCGAGGGCGCGTGGAGAACGGCCGCTCCGGTGGCGGCAAGGCCTACGGCTACGACGTGGTACGGCGCTTGGGCGATGACGGTCTGCCGGTGACAGGCGAGCGGCGCATCAACGAAGACGAGGCCGAGGTGGTACGACGCATTTTCGCGGACTTCGCCGCGGGGCATTCGCCCAAGGCCATTGCACGCCAGCTGAACGAAGAGGGTATTCCCGGCCCACGCGGAAAGCTCTGGCGCGACACCGCCATCCGCGGCCATCGGGCCCGCGGCACTGGTATCCTCAACAACGAGCTTTATGTCGGGCAGCTGGTCTGGAACCGGATGCGGTACATCAAAGACCCCAGCTCCGGTAAACGGGTCTCGCGTATGAACGATCGGGGAGAGTGGGTGATCACCGAGGTTCCCGAGTTGCGGATCGTGGACGACGCGCTTTGGGACAACGTGAAGGCGCGCCAGGCCGAGATCGACGCAACGCCCGCCGTGCAAGGCATCAAGAAGAGCCGCTTCTGGGAGAAGCGGCGGAAGACCCACCTCCTCACCGGCAAACTGTTCTGCGCAAGCTGTGGCGGGCCCTACGCCGCTGTGGGCAAGGATTATCTCGCCTGCTCCGCTGCGCGGAAGCTCGGCACATGCACCAACACCAAGTCGCAGAAGCGCGGACTGCTGGAGGCCGCGGTGCTCGATCTTCTGCGGAACCGCTTGATGGAGCCCGATGCGGTTGCCGCCTTCGTCAGCGCCTACAGCAAGGAAGAGAACGCACAACGCGGTGCCGAAGTCGCTGAGCGTGCACGTAGCGAGCAGGCGCTCGCTCAAGTAAAAGCCAAACTCGCGGGGCTCTACGACGCGATCGCGGACGGCCTACGGAGTCCCGGGTTGTTGTCCAAGCTGGAAGAGCTGGAGGCACGTCAGGCGGAGCTGGAGGCAACGCTCGCGCAGCCGGTGCCCTCTCCTGTCCGTCTGCACCCTGCCCTCTCGGAGCTCTACCGCCGCAAGGTCGATGACTTGGCCGAGAGCCTGAAAGACACGGTGATCCGGACGCCGGCACTCGAGACGCTGCGCAGCTTGATCGGGCGCGTGACGGTGCACCCGGGCGACGGGGCGCGTGGCGTGGTTCTGGAACTGGAGGGAGCATTAACCGCCATGATCGCGCATGCTCAGCCTACAGGGCTGCGCGGCGTTGATCGTGGTTCGGTGGAAGTGGTTGCGGGAGCAGGATTTGAACCTGCGACCTTCAGGTTATGAGCCTGACGAGCTACCGGACTGCTCCACCCCGCGTCAAATCAATGGGCCTTTGATGGCCGAGAGCCTCATACGACAGGGCCCTATAGCTCAAAGGGCTGGGCGCGAAAGGGGGGAACCTATAGCAGGTTCAAGGAAGATGTGAAGGGCGACATCTAGGCTGGCTCAGGCGCTGTCTGGCCGAGTCGGTACGCGAGCCCGAAAGTGAAACTGTTGGTCCAGACGTCGGTCTCTAGCGTGCCGCCACCAGTGAGGTCGTTGGCACGGCCGCCACGCAGGACGCCAGCCGTAAGTCCTTATTCTGCTTATACTGTCCGATCTAGCACTGCCAAGATCAATCCCCCGTAGTTTCCCCCCAATTTTGGCCCCTGTTGCCCAAAAGCATCGGTTCCGGATGACCCAGGCTGGAGGGCTTTGGCCAACCGAGCCAAGCCTGCATTCGGGGCCCGCGGATTCGGTAGCCGCCCTCCGGCGTGCGTTCGAACAGCCAACGGCGGGCGGCGAACCGGTCCCGCACGACATAGGGAAAGACCATGCCAAGAGCGGCCCCCAGCGCGACATCGGTGAAATAGTGGGCCCCAATTAGAACCCGGCTCGCCGCGATCCAGGCGGCGATGCTGTA
>CAZKYJ010001050.1:0-2025 GCA_964556355.1 uncultured Verrucomicrobiales bacterium
GGGCACTGTCATTTAGGAGGCTAGGATGAGAGCTAGGATGCCAGTGAAGGGAGCAGTCCTTGCCTTTTCAGCCTTGGCCATGGTCGTGGGCTGTACGACCGACGTCGCCGAGCAGGACACTACCAACTCGCTCTTGACCATCGAGAGCATCTTGCCGCAGGGGCAAACTCAAACCGATCTGCAATCCGATGTTTGCTCCAATGTCGGCGCCCCGCCGCCCGGTTGCACGGCGGTCAATGACATTGCGACCGTCAACATCAACAACCGCCCCAAGGCCGTGATCAGCTCCCTGGGGGCCAGCCAATATCAAGACGTGGTGATCGAGCGGTACCGGGTCACCTACATCCGCTCCGACGGAAGGAATACGCCCGGGGTGGAAGTTCCCTATGCCTTCGACGGAGCGGCCAATGTCGTATTGCCCATCGGTAGTACGAGGGATTTCGATATCACGGTGGTTCGGCAGGCGGCGAAGCTCGAGTCGCCGTTGGTGAATTTGGCGTTCAACGGGGGAGACATCGTCCTCCACACGATCGCCCAAATCGACTTTTTCGGCAAAGACGTGGCAGGAAAGGCCATTACGGTTCGGGGCTTTCTCAACATCACATTTGGGGATTTCTGAAGCTTTCTGGAGACTATCGGAGAGGTGTGAGCTAAGGAGGGCGGCGAGCCGAAGCTTGGCGACACCTCAAGTGAGGGAGGCGTTCATGTGGAATCGAATCAAGTGGGCGCTGGCGTTAGCCGTGGTTCCCACGGTGGTGGGCTACTTTGGGTGCGGTTTGCTGGATGATCCCAATATCCCCGACATGGCCGGTCCCTCCACGCTGGCTCAATCCCTCGGGATGCGAGCCATCCCCGATCAGCTCACCGCCGATGGCCAGTCGAGCTCGGTGATCGAGGCGGAGCTGCGAGATGAGAATGGACAGCCGGTCGCCGGTCAGACGATCCGTTTCGACCTTGGGGTGAGGGATGAAATCACTACTGGCGGGCCTTTCCAAGACATCGGCAACCTGGCCCCCCTCAACGCGCCCCGGCCGACCTTTGGAGGGCAGGAAGCCCGCGCGGTGTCCGCCGTCACCAGTGCCAGCGGTGTTGCCAGAGCCCGCTATTGGGCGCCTTTCCGCACCGACCAGGCGAACGATATCGTTGTGACGGTGACCGGCCGCCCGGCGGGGACCGACTACCGGGCTGCCCGAAATCGACAAGTCGACATTTTCCTGCGGGCCGCCGATCGCTCTGAGTTCCCGGGAGGAGCGGAGTGCGGCATTATCGTTGAACCACAAAAGCAAATCTACAAAGTGAAAGAGCAGATCAACTTCACCGCCACTCAGCTCACCGGCCCCACCGGACAGACGATTGCTCGGTACGAGTGGAACTTTGGGGATGGAACTGCAGTGAATGGAAGGCGCGCGACCCATTCGTACCGTGTCGCGGGCACTTACAGCGTTGTGCTATGGACGACCGAGGCGGTGACCGGTTCGATTACCACTTGCCCTGAGACCATTCCGGTGGTTGAGTAGGAGGGAAAATCGGCGCTTTGGAATGACGGGCGAAGGTCAGGGGGCGCATGTCCCGCATTGAGGAGCTGGAGGGGAGGCTGGCCAAGGACCCCCAATCGAAAGTCTTTGCCCAGCTCGCCGAAGAATACCGGAAGGTCGGTCTTCTAGAAGACGCCATTAACACCTGCCGGGAGGGCCTCCGGGTCCATCCCAACTACTTCTCGGCGCGAGTGGCGCTGGGCCGAGCCCTTCTCGAAACGGACTCGCTCCACGAAGCGGCTACCGAATTCGAAAGAGTCCTGGCCCAGGTCCCCGACAATATCCTCGCCAACAAGTTCCTGGGAGAGACTTACCACAAGCTCGGCCGCTTGGCGGAAGCCATCGCCTAGTACCGGGTGGCGCAGGCTCTCGCCCCTGAGGATGCCGACATTGCCGAGCGGGTGCAACAGGTGGAGGCGGAGCAGTTTGAAAAGGCGTCGCGGCCCCCACCTCTGCCGGACCGGAGCGCCATCGAGCCGGCGGAGTTCGA
>CAZKYJ010001051.1:0-2022 GCA_964556355.1 uncultured Verrucomicrobiales bacterium
CAGATCGACATTCCCTTCCGCGACAGCCCGCCGGATTCCTCCGAGCGCGCCCCCCGATCGGGCAGGCGGCCGCCGACCGCGCGGGGAGTGAGATTTGCCGAGGAACGATCGTTCCGCGATGGTGGACGTAGAACGTGACGATGGCCGACGCACCCCTACCCAAAGAGAAGCCCGACCTCATGGCAAAGTTGCGGGATGTCCCGCACAAGCCGGGCATCTACCTGATGCGCGATCGTCTCAACCGCGTGATCTACGTGGGTAAGGCGCGGGATCTCCGCAAGCGGCTGAGCAACTACTTCACCCCGTCGCGGAAGCGTCTCTCCGATCTGAAGACGCGGGCGCTGATCCAAAGCATCTGGGATTTCGATATCCACGAGGTGCGCAACGAGCCGGAATCGCTCCTCCTGGAGGGCAAACTGATCAAGGAGTTCCGTCCGAAGTACAACGTGAGCTTCCGGGACGACAAACGCTTTCTGCTTCTCAAAGTCCACCCGGAAGACCCGCTCCCGCGCTTCCAGCTCGTCCGGGTGAAGAAGGACGACGGAGCCCGCTATTTCGGGCCGTTCGCCCACGCCGGGGCGCTGCGCACGACCCTCAACTGGTTGAACAAGGAGTTTGGCCTCCGGGCGTGTCGGCCCATCCGCCCAGGCGAAAACGACTACAAGCACTGCAGCAACGATATTATCAAAAACTGCTCCGCACCGTGTATCGGAAATATCACCCCCGAAGCCTACCGGGAGCGTGTCGGGCAGGCCTGCGCCGTGATCGATGGTCAGTCGAAAGTGATGGTCGTGGCGATGGAGACCGAGATGCAAAAAGCGGCCGAACGGCTGGACTTCGAGCGGGCAGCGGAGCTTCGGGACATGGTCGAGGATCTGAAAAAGACTTTCAGCCCGGCGCGCCGTTTCGTCCGGGGGCGAGGTGTGCCTACGACGGTCAAGCCGCTCGAGGATGTCAAAGAGCTGCAAGATCTGCTGCGGCTCGATACTCCGCCGCTGGTCATGGAGTGTTTTGATATTTCCAACATTTCCACCACTCACTGCGTGGCGTCGATGGTGCGGTTCAAAGATGGCGCGCCGGACAACGCGAACTACCGGCGCTACCGGATCCGATCCGTGGACGGACAAAACGATTTCGCCAGCATGGCGGAAGTCGTCCGACGGCGCTACTCGCGCATCCTGCTCGAGGCGCGCGAGCGGGCGGGAAGCGAGGTGGCCGACGCCTCCCAAGAATCGCCCTGGGAGGCGGCACGACGGATCGCGGCGGAGGTCGAGGCGGCGGAGGATGCGGAGCGGCAATCGGGGCCGAAGCGCACACCGTTCGTTCGGCTGCCCGACCTGGTCATCGTCGATGGGGGCAAAGGTCAACTATCATCCGCGATGGCGGAGCTCCAACGGCTCGGGCTGGCGGAGCTCCCGATCATCGGCCTGGCGAAAGAGTACGAAGAAATCTACCGCCCTGGCATTCCCGACCCGCTCATCCTCCCGCACGAGACCGGGGCGCTCCGCCTGCTCCAACGCATCCGGGACGAGGCGCACCGGTGGGCCAATGGCTACCACCAGATCCTCATGAAAAAACGGGTCAATGAGAGCATCCTCGACGATTGCCCCGGAGTGAGCAAGAACCGGAAGCAGGCGCTCTTGAGCCATTTCGGATCGCTGGCGCGACTCCGGAAGGCAAGCACCCGTGAGTTGGAGAACGTTCCCGGCATCAGCGCCGGCCTTGCCGAAGAGATCACGCGGTTTTTGGCCACGCGGTAAAATTCGGGATTGCAAGCTTCGTCCACCAATAGGATGGCATACCCGATGAGGCTCCTCTACTCCCAGCTCGTCGTGATAGTGGCTATCGGCGTCGGTAACGTGGCTGCGAGCGGGTTGAACCGGAACGGTATCGGTGCCGAATCGATGGGGTTGGCCGGGGCGGACGGTGCCTCGCGCGGCGAAGGTCCCCTCGAGGCAATGGGCGGGAACGTCGCAGGTCTCGGCCGGGTGGGGCAGGGCGCGATCGCGCTCGGGGGCGTGA
>CAZKYJ010001052.1:0-2020 GCA_964556355.1 uncultured Verrucomicrobiales bacterium
GCTCGCCGACGACGGCTCGATCCACGTGGCTTGGATGGGATCGGCGAAAGTCGCGGAAGGCGGCGAGCACGCCCGCGCGCCCATGCTCTACGCCCGCTCCACCGATGGCGGATCGTCGTTCGAAGCCCAGCGCAACATCGTCACGGCAGCCTACGGTCTCGACGGTGGCGGGAGTATCGCCACCGAGCCAGACGGCGGCGTCAACGTTTTTTGGCACGCCCCGGGAGAGGGCGGGCGCCGCTGCGTCTGGGTGGCGGCGTCGCAGGACTATGGTGCCACTTTCGCCCCGGAGATCCCCCTCTGGGACAAGTCGACAGACGTGTGTCCTTGTTGCGGGATGCGCGCGGGCAGCGGGGGCATCGTGCTCTACCGTGCCGCGACCGACGGTAGCGCGCGGGGCATGGTCTTGGCCAGGCGGGGAGCCGGGGCGCCGACCGCGGAATTGCTCTACGACCCGTGGGAGTTGGATAGCTGTCCGATGTCGACGGCGTCGCTGGCGACCGACGACGGGAACGTGGTCGCGGCCTGGGAGACGGCGGGTGCGATCCACCTGGCACAACCCGGGATGCCCGGCGCCGCGCCCGTGGCGGTGCCGCGCCCGGAACCGGCCGCCCAAAAACATCCTTCGGTGGCCCTCGGTGACGACGGTACTGTCCTCGTCGCGTGGAGCGTTGGTGCCGGCTGGGCGCAAGGGGGGCGGCTCGCGTGGCAGCTCTTCGATCGCGAGCTCCAGCCGGTCGGGGCAGCTCGCGGAGGCGAGAAAATCCCCGCCTGGAGCAAACCGGCCGCCGTGAGCACGCCCGGTCATGGATTCCTGATTTTCCACTGAGCTGGAACAACCCAAACCAACAAAAAGCAACACCATGAAATACGCACAACTGACCAAACCGATCCGCATCCTCGTCCTGCCGCTCGCCGCCCTGGCGCTGGTGGCCTGCGAGGAGACCTCGACCGAATCCACCGACATCTCGGAGGCCTCGGAGGCCTCGGAGGCCTCGGAGGAGGCCACCCCGGCGGCGGCGGCCTACCCGCTTACCGTCTGCGTAGTCTCCGGTGAGCCGCTGGGATCGATGGGCGATCCCGTCGTCTACGACCACGAGGGGACGACGGTGAAGTTTTGCTGCAAGAGCTGCATCCCCGACTTCGAGGCCGATCCCGCGCCCTATCTCGCGAAGTTGGATGCCGACCCGCAAAACTGATCGCATCGCTCCCGCGCCCCCCGGTTTTGGGGGGCGCGGGACGATCGGATCCCCGTCGTTTACCTGCGGATCATCCGCCCCACCGCCTACTACTCAATCGTGATGAAAACACCCGCCAAAGTCGTCCGCATGGTGACCCCCGACCACCTGTGTCCGTGGGGCGTCAAGGCCTACGATCTCCTGAATCGGAAGGGTTATGCTGTCGAGGACGAGCATCTCACCAGCAAGGATGCCAACCTCCGTTACAAGGAGGAAAACGGCTACGATGAGACTCCCCAGATCTGGATCGGGGGCGATCACGTCGGAGGCTACGATCAGCTCCGCGAGCGGCTCGGGCTCCCGCCAGATCCCAAGGAAGGTGAAACCTACCAGCCGGTCATAGCCGTTTTTGGCGTGACTTTTCTCATGGCTCTGACGGCGTGTTGGGCGATGGACGGGGCGCTTGCTGCCATCCGCGTCATCGAGCTTTTCATCGCCTTCAGCATGTGCGTGCTCGGGGTTCTCAAGCTCCGCGATCTCCAGTCCTTCGCCACCGGGTTCGTCCAGTACGATCTCCTCGCCCGTCACTACGTGCCGTATTCCTACCTCTATCCGTTCGTAGAGGCCGGGGCCGGTATCCTGATGATCGCTGGACTACTTACCTGGATCGCTGCCCCCGCCGCGCTCGTTGTTGCCAGCATCGGCGCCGTCTCGGTGGTCAAGGCCGTCTACATCGACAAGCGCGACGTCAACTGCGCCTGTGTCGGGGGTGGAAGCAGTGTCCCGCTCGGCGCGATCTCGCTGACGGAAAACCTCATGATGATCGCCATGGCGATCTGGAT
>CAZKYJ010001053.1:0-2018 GCA_964556355.1 uncultured Verrucomicrobiales bacterium
CGATGGAGGTTCCGATGTGGGGGATGAGTTCGTCGTCCGCGCCCCGGGTGGCGATAGACCCGAAGGTGTCGGCCGCTCCGCTCAAGAGCGAGTCCGGCTCGGGCATGGCGGTGTCTTCGAGATAGCTGTCGTAGCGCTCGGCATTCTCGAAGTAGTCATGCGGCGCCTTGTAGTGGTGCATGAGAAAGAACGGTTTCGAGTCATCGCGCCCGGACTCGAGCCACTCGAGGGTGAGATCGGTGATGGCATCGGTGGAGTGTTTGCCTTCCGCGGTGAAAGTGTTTTTGGGGAACGGCTTGTCGCCGCGGGTCAGGAAGCTGGGGCTGTGGTACTTCCCTTGGCCGGGGAGCACGCAGTAGTAATCGAAGGCGGCGGGCTCTTCCTTGAGGTGCCACTTTCCGATCATGGCTGTCTGATAGCCGGCTTTCTTCATCTCCAGCGGCAAGAACTGGCGTGCTGCTTCGATCCCGCCGACGAGGTCGGTGACGCCGTTGGTGTGCGGGTACTGCCCGGTGATGATCGCGGCCCGGGACGGGCTGCAAATCGAGTTGGTGACGAAGCAGTTCTCGAACAGCATCCCCTCGGCGGCGAGGCGGTCGAGGGTCGGCGTCGGTGCGATCTCGGCGAACCGGCTGCCGTAGGCGCTGATCCCGGCGGCGGCGTGGTCGTCGGACATGATGAAAAGAATATTCGGTCGGTCGGTGGCGCGGGCGCCACCGAGGGTGACCGCGAGGATGACCGCGAGGATGGTGGCGAGGCGGGGAACGGCGATGGGCATGGCGAGGTGAGAATCGGTGGGTGTTGGTATCTAGGAACGTGGGGATCCGATGTCGAACGGGTTTTGGCGAGCACGCGGGAGCGGTCTATGGTCATCGCGTCAGCGGACTACTGCCGACGGATCCCCAAACTGCCCAAGATCATGACCATTGTTCAGACATTCACCAAGTCAGAGGACGCCCACCTCGCCGCTTCGCTCCTCGCTTCCGAGGGGCTCGACCCCTCGGTGTTCGACGACAGCGCCTACGGCAACGCCTTGGGCGCCTCGGCCAACGCCATCCGCATCGAGGTTCCCAACTCCCAAGCCGAGGAGGCCAAGCGGATACTCGAAGCGCGCCGCTGACGAGGTGGATCAGTCGAGGCGGGGGGCGCTGTGCCCGGCATCACGGATGGCGGTGAGCCGGGCGCGCAGGGCTTCCGCTTTTTCCGGGTGTTCGGCGATCCGATTATTCCGCTGGCTCAGGTCCTCCACCATGTGGAAGAGCATCGCCGGGTGCTCATTGGGCGGGAAGCCGTATCGAGAATCAAAGTTTTTCGGAGTTCGCGAATGGTAGCCGGTCGGGCCGTCGATGAGGAGCCAGTCGCCGTCCCGCAACGCATAGCGGCCTTCGAAGGTGTTGTGCACGTGGTGCCTCCGGGGCGAGGTCGCGGTCTCTCCGGTGAGGAGCGGGAGAAGGTCGTGGCTGTCTTCGGCGGCGCCAGCGGGGAGGGGGAATCCGACGATGGACGCGACCGTCGCCATCAGGTCGATCTGGCTGACGAGGGCGTCGCTGACGCCGCCGGCTTGCACCTTGCCCGGCCAGCGGATGACGAACGGTACTCGGTGTCCCCCCTCGAAGAGGTCGCGCTTGAGGCCGCGGAGGGGGTTCGGCGACCAGTGCCCGAATTTTTCACGACGCTCGTAGGCGTAGTGCTCGGGCCCGTTGTCAGCGGTAAACACGACGAGGGTATTCCCGGCGTGGCCGGCACGCTCGAGCGCCCCGAGCAGCCGACCGCACGCATCGTCGGTCTGCACCACGAAATCGCCGTAGGCTCCGGCTCCGCTCTTGCCATCGAAGGCGTCGAGCGGGACGATGGGAGCATGGGGAGAGGGCAGGGGGAAGTAGAGGAAAAACGGGGTTTTGTCCCCCGCGCGTGCATCGAGCCACCCGACGGCTTTCTCGGTCAGGGTCGGGAGCACCTGGTAGAAGTCCCAGTCGCTGAGCGCCGGTCCAGGGCGCGCTTCCCAGCTGCCCTCTTTG
>CAZKYJ010001054.1:0-2015 GCA_964556355.1 uncultured Verrucomicrobiales bacterium
GAGATAGGTCGAGCAGACGCCTTTTCGCTTTCGCCCGTGGGTCTCGTACCTGACGGCGGCGATGGTCAAATGCACCTGATCGGGGTGCGCCTTGAGGCTGGAGGAGATCGAGTAGAGGCGCGGGTTGAGCTTGGCCAGCATCCCGACGAACTCCGCGGGTTGGAAGGTGGCCGCCGGGTGTGCGAAAACCAGGTCGATCAGCTCGCGGCCCCAGAGGTAGTCGTTGAGAGCGGCGGCCCCGTCAGGCTCGAGCATGGCAGCGAGATCGGGATCGCCGGCACGCTGGGCGAAGGCGGTGAGGAACTTCTTGTTGGGCTGGGTGATATTGTAGGCCTTCTGGAATGCGACCCGCAGCGATGTCTCGCTGCCGTCGGGGAGCGGCACGGCCTCCTCCCCGTCAAAGTTGAGGGCGCGGATCAGGTCTTCGACCACCTCCGGGCAGTTCTCGGGGATGACCCCCATGACGTCCCCCACTTCGTAGCTCAGACCGGAACCAGCCAGATCGAACTCGAAATGCCGGGTGTCCCGCTCGGAACCTTCGCCATTGAGCTGCCGGTTGGCCACGAGCGCGGCGGGAAACGGGTTCTTCTTCGAGAAGGCCGTCGCCGGCCCGGGATCGGGGGCGGGTTCCTTGGGGGTCGCCGCCACTGTGGCACTCCCGAGTTTTTCCTGCACCGCCGCAAACCAGGCATCGGCGGGCTCCTCGAAATCGACATCACAGTCGACCCGTTCGTGCAGTGGCGTCGCGCCGAGGGCGGCGAGGGCGGCATCAAACCGTTTGCCGGCACCACAAAAGTCGAGGTAGTTGCTATCTCCCAGGGCGCAGATGGAATACTTCAGCCCGTCGAGTTTCGGGGCGTCGCCCCCGGTGAGGAACTTGTCGAACTCGACGGCATTGTCCGGTGGATCTCCCTCTCCCCAGGTGCTCGTGACGATGAGGAGGTGGGACTCCTGGGTGAGATCGACTTCGGCGTAGGACTCCATGTTGATGGCCGGACTGTCGAATCCCGCCGCGATGAGCCGCTCGGAAAACGTCTCGGCGAGCCCCTCCGCATTGCCCGACTGGGAGCCGATGAGGATGGGGATCCGCAGTTTGGGCGGCGCCTCGGTCGCCGGGGGCAGCGCGACCGGCGCTCCCCCATTGGCATCGCTCATGAGCCCGGCGAGATAGCCATTCAGCCAGTTCCGTTGCGCGGGCGAAAACGGTGACGACTCTGGGAGGTATGGAATCGAATTCATGTCTAGAAATGAATGAGGAGAATGGACTTCAAGTCACCGCCCAGGATGATGGGGAGGCCGAACCCACCGCCGTGAATGGTCGCCCGCCCCGTGGCCTGAACGGCGGTGGCGAGCTCAAGGCCGGGCGCTCCGCCGTCGGAACCGACCCCGGTCGAAAAGGTGGGGGCTGACCCATCGGCGGACGGCTTCCATATCTCGAAAGCCCGGGCGAATGGCGTCGCCTCAGCCGACAAGATCACACCGACGCCGGCGAAGCCACAAGCCCCCCGGACAGGAATCCCCACGGCCGTCGTCATACCCTCCTCGTCGGCGGCACGCGCCCGGAGGAATGCCGCATTCTCCCCGAGATCCTTGAACACCAAAACATCCTGCCGCTTCCAGACCCCCCCCGGAAGACCGATTCCCTTCGGAAATTTCACCATCTCGCTCAGGCGGCGAAACTTCCCGCTCGCCCGGTAGTGGCCGGCGCGGAGCGCCATTTCCCCCCGGTCGATGTTCGGCTTCCACAACTCGAGAGCACCGGAGCCGTTGTCCGTGTCATCGAGGTAGATAACCGCGACCGAATCGACCGCGTCTTTCGCGTAGATCGGGATGGCCAGGGCAATTCCGAGACCGCACTCCGACGCGAAGGCGGAGCGCTCCGAATCTGCATCCGACAGCGACGTGAAGAGGTGGGGCTCACCCGTGGCCCACACTTTTCCAGCGACACCATCCCATCGCTGGAGCCGGAGGCGCGCCGAACTCTTCTCGAAAGACTCGCACCCGTGGTAGATCCC
>CAZKYJ010001055.1:0-2011 GCA_964556355.1 uncultured Verrucomicrobiales bacterium
CGACGATTGCTATGTTGTCTTCCCCCTGAACCTGCCTAATGATGGCCGTACAAGTGAACATCGCGATGATGCGCCCCGGCATGGCGGGCACCCCGATGGTCTCCGTTGCGAGCACCTTCACCTCTTCGCCGAGGAATACCTTGAATTCATCCTCCCCGGCGTCGGGTGCAACGGCCGTGCCAGGCTCGCCCTCGATCTCGTCCATCTGGACCGCGTTCAACGACAGATCGACACGCGTCGGATTCGTGACAAAGAGCCCGTTGGTGCGGAGCGTCCCGTCTGCCCTCGCGACGATGATGTCGGCGCCTGGCAGCTCCACGCGCACCCGAAAAAAGTAATCATTGGGCGTAGCAGCGGTGTTGACGGGTTGAATGTTTGCCCTTCCGCCGGCGTAGCCCAGGCTGTCGAACGGGATGCGGAACGTTGGCGAGATTCCTTCCATCGCCACACCGACAATCTCGAGGGTGTAAAGTTGGCCGTCGGTGATCTCCGCCACGGGCGATGCGCCAAAGGTATTGCCGTTGGTGGTGTCCACGAATTCCCCGGCGTCCGTGGCGAGGAGGGCTCCGCCGGTTCCTTCGCCCTCGTAGATGTTGAATACCGCTGACTCGGCACCCACGAGGTCGAGTTGGATCCAGGCGTCGGCAATCGTGCCGTCTGCGGTCGCGGTGAACGACTGCCAGGCGCTGGTCGGTGTCGGGAAGCCCTGGATCGGGGGGGTACCGAGCGTGTTGACCATGGCTTGCACCGCGCCACCCCGCTGAAAGACGACATCTCCGTTCTCGTTTTTCTGGGCGCCGAGCGCCTGTCTGGCGAGTGGGGGCGGATCGATAGGCTGGCGGGGACTCAGCGCGTCCATCCCGCCACTGGCGTTGACAACATCGATCTGGAGCCAAGCCTCTTCCGCCTTGGCAATCGCAATGTCGTTCACATCAAATCGCGCGGTGAAGAGACCGTCCTCGACGGGGATGTCGGTGACGGTGACGGCCGGGCCCAGGGCATTCCCGGCCACCAAGTCGCTGAAGACGGTGAACCGCATCGAGTAGAGGCCATTTGCCGGCTGACCGTTCTCGTCGAGCTGGCCCTGATAGCTGATCGGGCCCGCCATCGCCATCGACGCGGACACCAGGCCGCTCGCCATGGCGAGCAGACGGAAGATGTGCTTCAGGCGGAGTGGCGGGTTGGGAGTGAGATCAGGTTGGAAGATGCGTCGGAGGTGACGCCGGGTGGCCTGTGCCGCCTCGCGCCACTCGGCGGGAGAATCCTTCGGGATAGAATCGCGTCGGTTGTGTCTCATGATGGATGATCTTGTCCGGGGATCGCAGGCGGATCGGTAGGTTAGCGTATCAGGGGAGAAGTACGGCGCGGTAGCGATAGAATCGCCAGGAATCGCCGCCGAGGTCGTGGATGACCATGCCGTTCTGGAAGGTGACACTTGCATCGGTGAAGGTGGGGACTCCCGCTTCGTATCGAAGCAGCAGCTCCCAAACATCGAGTTCGTTGCTGGTTTCGTAGAACAGGTCGATATCCGAGGGCACGGTGTCGGGCGGAGCTGTGAGAATTCCAGGCCCGAAGAACTCGATGCCGTCGGGCCCGAAAACGTAGGAAATTCCATTGGCTAATCCGTTCCCAATCCCAAAGCCGTCGAAGGACGGATCGACGCCAGGTCGAATGTTGTCTGCAGCCCACGCGGCGTAGCTGCTCAGCGTGAAACCGGCCGAGCCGACCCAGAACCCACCCGTGAGATCGAAGTCGCCGCCCGCTTGCGAGGCGGAGGCATCGAGTTGGCCGACGCTACCGCGAAGCACGAAGGCTCCCCCGGAACTGGTTCCCCCCCCGGAGTCGACGGTGAAGCGGGTGATCTCAAGTTGTGCGTGGAGCAGTGAGGGAGCGAGTACCAGCAGGAACGCAAAGAGAAATTTCATGGCGGTTGGCAGTTGCGATGACACCATTGAAGTATATGGATCTGCATAACTGCCTTCAAGCCTGAATTCGTTGAGTTCCTCAGAAG
>CAZKYJ010001056.1:0-2011 GCA_964556355.1 uncultured Verrucomicrobiales bacterium
GGCGACTGTGGCCCGCCCTGAGGGATTTGTGCCAGCGAGGTTCGGCGTCGGGATTTCTTGCTGGGGGTCGAGGAAAGCACCCGCGACCAGGATATCGGGATCGACGATCTGTCCGCGGATCTCGCCGGGGCTATTGTTACCGGTGTGGATGTTCAGGTAGAGCCGCCCGCTGAGGAGCCCGTCGATCTGGCCGGGGGTGAGCGTTCCCGTGCCGCCGAAGGTTCCGGCGGTGCCCCCCGTGTTCGAGAGCCCGATCAGAACCCCGGCGGTCCCTCCCGGGCCGGCGAGCCCGTGGATGTGGGATCCGCTCACGTTGCTCGTCATCCCCGAGTAGTCGCCCGCGACGGAGACGGCACCCGTCGTGGTATCGACGGAGACGGTGGCGGTGCCACCGGGAGTGAACCCAGTCACGCTGGGAGTCGGCACTTCTTGCAGCGCATCGAGCGCCACCTGAAAGTCGACGGCGGAAGCCGGGAGGCAGGGGATGGCGAACAGGATCGGGAGCAGGGAGTGTCTCATCGCCGGGTCTTACCCCGCCCGTCCGCCCGCGGATGCCGCCAGGCTTGGCCTGGAGCGCTCAGAGCGTCACCGAGACGGCTCCGGAGCAGGCGGTGGCTTTCGCGCGGGCCGATTCGATGGTCTCGGCGCGGGCGACCGCGACGCCCATGCGCCGACGGCCGTTGACCTCGGGTTTTCCAAAAAGCCGGAGCTGGGTGTCGGGCTCCGCCAGGGCGCTGCCGAGGTTGCCGAACGACGTTTGCGTCGATTCCCCCTCGACCAAGATGACGCTGGAGGCGGAGGGACCGAACTGGCGGATGGCCGGGATCGGTAGCACTAGGATGGCACGGGCGTGGAGCGCGAACTCCGAGAGATCCTGCGAGATCAGGGTGACCAGGCCGGTGTCGTGGGGGCGGGGGGAGACCTCGCTGAAGATGACCTCGTCACCCCTGACGAAAAGTTCGACGCCAAAAAGCCCGTAGCCGCCCAGGGCTCCGGTGATCGCACCGGCCATGCGCTCGGCGGCGGCACGGGCGGTTTCGGACATCGGCTGCGGCTGCCAGCTCTCCCTGTAGTCACCGTCGATCTGCACGTGGCCGATGGGCTCGCAGAACGCGGTGCCGCCCGCGTGGCGCACGGTGAGCAACGTGATCTCGTAATCGAAATCGACGAAGCCCTCGACGATGACTTTGCCTGCCCCGGCGCGACCCCCCTCTTGGGCGTAGCGCCACGACCGGTCGCCGTCGGCCGCGGAACGGACGACGCTTTGACCTTTGCCCGACGAGCTCATGATCGGCTTGATCACGCAGGGGGTGCCGATCGCCGCGATGGCCGCATCGAACTCCTCGCGGGTGGCGGCGAAGCGGTAGGGCGAGGTGGTGAGCCCGAGCTCCTCGGCGGCGAGTTTCCGGATCCCCTCCCGGTTCATGGTGAGCTGGGTGGCCCGGGCCGTCGGCACGACCGTGAACCCCTCGCCCTCCAGTTCCACCAGCGTGGCGGTGGCGATGGCCTCGACTTCCGGGACGATCAGGTGCGGCCTTTCCAGTTCCAGCACGCTACGGAGCGCCGCTCCGTCCAGCATGTCGATGACGTGTGCGCGGTGCGCCACCTGCATGGCGGGGGCGCCGGCGTAGCGGTCGATCGCGATGACCTCGCAGCCGAGGCGCTGGAGCTCGATGGCGACTTCTTTGCCAAGTTCGCCCGCGCCGCAGAGGGCGACGCGCGTGGCGGAGGGGGAGAGCGGCGTTCCGATGGTGGGCATGATGGAAAGGCGATAGTCGCGGGGCGGGATCGGGACAATAAAAAAACGCAAAATGATCGAATAACCGGCCTCGCCCCCCGTCAGACTAGGTCGTCAACAGCGCTGCGCCTCCGCGGAGCACGACTCGAAACCATAGAAAATCAGAGAACAATGAAACTACTGCTCGCCATCCTTATCGCCACTGCCGGGGTGTTCTCCCTGGCTCCTACCTCCGCCGAGGCCGGCGACTGCTACACCCCTCGCGGAGGCTAC
>CAZKYJ010001057.1:0-2004 GCA_964556355.1 uncultured Verrucomicrobiales bacterium
CGAACTCCCCCGTGACCACCCGCTGTGGGAAGAGGCCGATGCCATCGTCCAACGCGCGCAACTGCTCGATCCCGACCCCGAAAGTGCCCTCGCGTGGGCCGCTCAGATGCCCGAGGGCCACCCCCGCCAGAGATTTCTTGAAGGCCTTGTCAACTACGGCGCATCCAACGACATCGCCTTCGCTCTCGCCGTCCTCCCCGCCCTCCCCGAGGGCCGCTCGCGCACCAGTGCCGTCGGCATGCTCACCGAGCTTTGGATGCGCAAAGATCCCCTCGCCGTTTCCGAGTGGCTCGCCACCCTCGAGCCCTCCCCCTCCCGAGACAGCGGCATCTCCCGCTTCGCCGCCCTCCTCGCGGCCGACGACCCCGCCCGAGCCGCCGAATGGGCCGCCGCCATCACCAACCCCACCACCCGCGAGCGCACCCTCGCCCCCATCATCGAAACCTGGCAGAATTCCGATCCCACCGCAGCGACCACCTGGCTCGAATCCCACCGCATCCCATAACTTTAGAGCATTACAATTGTACTGTCCCTATTTCCTGAGCGGGTTCAGATTTACGGGCAATACAATTGTACTGCTCCTAAATCGGGCGCGCTGCGGGAACTCCCACCCCGCTTCTGTCTTCCCGCTCCCCACGGTGAAGCGCTTCAACCGCTCCACCCGCTGCCGCTGCGGAGACGCCGTCACGCGCACCCGTCCCGAGCCATCGAGTACGCCGCATTCGAGCGGCGGCGCCAACGCTGCGCGCCTGCTCGACCTCGGCGCCGACACCTTGCTCGCACTTCACGATGAGCCCTACGGTGGGCACGCTCGGCGTCCGTTCTGGCACCGGCTTCGCCGAGACCCGACCAGTGCCACCACCGGCAAAAACTCCTTTCCCGCCAACTCTCCCGTCCGCGTCTGGCGACCGGCTCGCTCCCACTCCTAAGCTGTCTAGAGATTTATGTTTGTGCCGTGGGAATCCCGTCAGGAGGGACGTCGCCCGATCTGACGGTGCAGGCTCTTCTTGATGCCGGTGCTCCCGGGACTTTGTAGACAGCTTCTCCGGCTCAACAGGTCGAAGGTCCGAACCCGCTGGCCCCGGATCGAACTGCGCTGACATTTGCCATGCGCCGGATCGACGACAGTGGAGCCCCAATTCTCCCAATCCCGCGCCGAACGGCAGGAACCTCGCGCCCTTCTCGGGCGATCACCGCGATGGTTTCGACTTGTCATCGTGGCACCAATTCTAATGACTATTGCGGTCACTATCTCGACGCTGCCGCCGGACCGAAACCGTGTAGCCTGCATCCCTGTTTCGGCCATCTGGTCTGGATTCATCTGGTGGCTTGGGGACACCCTGTGGACGGAGACCTACTCCAGCCGTCAGGCCAGCTATGCGCGGCATCGAGATCCCGGGAGGTACCACGCGCACGCGTGCATCCTCATCGCTCTCGATTTGCTCCTCGGATCCGGCTGGATTCACTACCATCGCCTCGCGCTCCAAGACCCGGGGGACGTACCCCCTCGTTCCTCGGGGAACCCTCCGATCAGACGGCGCCCTCCGAAAAAGGAAAACCCGCGTGAACCTCCCAATTCGGCTATCGGGTGAACGGCCGGTCCCGGCTGAGGAAGGGATCGACCCGTTTGCCGAGGCTTTTCGCGACGACCTCGCCGCACTCGCCGATATCCTCGAAAACGCCCCCCAGGTGAATGAGCTTCGATCGACCGATCTCGACACCCGGGGGAAGCTGACCCTCCGGCCGAAGTCCCGTGCTGATCCGAGCGATAGAGCGTTGCAATGGGACTGTTCCCACATTCCCCGGGCAAGAATACTGTTTTGTGGCACTACCATTGTACTGCCCCTAAATCGGGCGCATGCCGGAGGGTTTCTGCTTGGTCGGGGCCCGATGACGCGGTTCACGTCCGGGCGATCCGCTTGTCGAGCACGCCATAGGCCAGGTCGACGACGAAGTTGAAGGTGACGAGGAGCGTGCAGTAGACGATGACGACGCCACTGAGGA
>CAZKYJ010001058.1:0-1026 GCA_964556355.1 uncultured Verrucomicrobiales bacterium
CACCGTTGTCGGAGAGGAAAATGATCAGGGTGTCCTCGGCCACCCCCAGCGCCGCAAGGTTGTCCCTGATGTCGCCGAGCGATTTGTCCATCCCCTCGATCATCGTGGCATAGGCGAGCTGGCCGCCGGACAGCCCCGGGTAATTATCGATGAAGCGGGGATCTGCGGTGAACGGTGAGTGCACGGCATAGTGCGCCATCGAGGCGAAGAACGGCGCGCCGTCACCGACCGCCCGCGCGATGGCAGCGTTCATCTCGCGGGTCAATGCCTCGGTCAGGAAAGTCCCGGTGTCGTGGTAGTCGGACAGCCCGGGCACCGGGCGATTGCTCGATTGCCCGTAGTCCCCCTGGTAGGACCCGGGATGGCCGATCTCGCTGCCGGCGATATTGACGTCGAACCCTAGAGCTTCCGGATACTGCCCGAAGGCGCCCTGCGAGCCGAAGTGGGCCTTACCAGCGTGGATTGTCCGGTAGCCAGCCGCGGCCATCAGCTGCGGGAGGGCGCTTTCGGTGGCGGCGATCCCGTCCCTGCGCCAGCCGGTCGGGGAACGGAGGTGGGCCACCGTGTTGTCCCCGGTCTCGGTGCCCCCGGGGTTCGTCCAGTTGGTGACATGGTGGCGCGCCGCGTTCTGACCGGTCATGATCGAGACCCGGGACGGCGTGCACACCGGGTGGGCGTAGGCGCGGGTGAATTTCATACCGCTTCCGGCGAGCGCCTCCATCGCGGGCGTACGGTAGCGATCGTTGAGGGGGGTGATGACCGCATTGCCGGCCGCGTCGTAGTAGAATGGCTCGGAGGTGTCCTGCCAGCCCATGTCATCGACGAGGAAGAGGACGATGTTGGGGCGGGGGGGACCGACGCCGACGCGGACGCGGCTCGAGACGGTCCCGTCGCCGTTCCTTGCGGTGAGGGTGTAGGTCGTCGTCCCGTCGGGAGCCACCGCCACCGAGCTACCGGCCACTGCCCCCGGCACCGGCGATACCTCAACGGAATCGGCGCCGGTGACGACCCAGGATAGCGTCACCT
>CAZKYJ010001058.1:1036-1998 GCA_964556355.1 uncultured Verrucomicrobiales bacterium
GAGACGGAGGTCCTGGGGAAGCGGGAGACCTCGCGGGGCGACGTAGGCATCGTCGGCAGAAAACGCTTCGATCACCGGCGGTTCCGGCAACGCGCCGGGAACGATGACCAAGCCGTTGACCGCCGATCGGGGGTCGCTCGCCCCAGGGTTCCCGGAGAGCTCAAAACCGTTTCCTTCCAGCCCGGTGAAGGCGACAAAGTTTTCTCCCTCAGCGAACTCGCCGCCGAAGACTGCGGAATCTTGGATCGTCGCGGTCTGGCCAGCGATCGTATAGTTCATCGTCCGGTTGGCAACGTTGGAGTCGCCGTAAACGATGACCGAAAACCCACCCGCGTAGGCCGCCGGTAAGCCGGCGACACGGAGGGTCTCGGTCGCCCGGAACCCGAACCACCCCTCCATCATCACCGCATCTTGATCGTTGGACGGCCAGCCGTTGCTATTGAATCCGGCGTACCCCGCAGTACCGGACACCGCTGCTCCCGTGCCTGCACCCGATCGATCGATCAGAGCGACACTGGAGAACGAGAGCCCGACCCCCCCGGAGTTCACGACGTCGTTCCAGACGTCCGCCGAGCTGTCCACGAGGCTTCCGGCCGGGCGTGTGCCCATGGCATCGGCCGTCGTCTGACCGTTATGGAAGGCGATATTGATCTGCCCGACGGCCGGCATCGCCGTCGCCCAAAGGATTCCGAGGAGAGGTTTCACGGGATTCGGTTTCGCCCCGAACGGATCAGCGGCGGCGAACGACGAACGCGGCCATCGCGGCGGAAAAAAGGAGGAGGCCAGGACCTGGCTCGGGAACCGACGTGATGACGATGCCGTTGACCGCGGCGCGCCCGCCACCCGAGGCGGGGCCGGTGATGGTGATGCTCGGCGAAGCCAGTCCCGTGAAGGTGACGAAATTGGTGCCTTCCGTGAAAGTTCTGGTGAAGGTTCCCCGGTCCAAGATCATCAGCGTCGTC
>CAZKYJ010001059.1:0-1997 GCA_964556355.1 uncultured Verrucomicrobiales bacterium
AAGGGCGCCGACGAACGACATGATGGTCACTCGGAAGGTGAGGAAGACCCCGTTGGCGAGGACGATGCGGCGGAAGATGCGGAAGGGCCTGCTGCTAAAGTCGTCGATCAGGACGGCCTCCACGCCCATCGGCGCGGAACCTGTGAACGTCGGCGTGCTGGTTTCGAGGGCAATCGAGTCGCCGGGGGAGACGGGGCGGGGATCGACGTCCAGCTCCTCCGCCCTCGCGGGTACGCGGATGGTGAAGGGCTCGCTCCGTCCTATCTCGTCGTCGGAGCTGTCAAGGTAGCGCAGGTAGAGCGTGTATTCCCCCGAATCGAGGGGCGATGGCACGGAGATGGTCCAATCCCCGTCGACGATTTCTCCGCTGGCCAAGGCCCTGCGATCCCATGGTAGATCGAAGATGAAGTAGATTGCATCGATGTAGCGGGCGTTGGTGAGCATCGTATAGCCGACTGTGACGCCAAAGATTATGACGATAACGCCCCACCAAGGGATCTTCTGCCAGGAGGGTACGAGGCCGGTCCGCCCGTGGCGCCGGGCCGCCTCCTCGGAGGATCTTTTCGGACGGCTCTCCGTTCCCGGTACCTTGTCCACAGCCATGCTCGTTGCTCCCCGGTCTATTGCTGGATTGTCAACTGGATCGGCCTACCACTCGTCCGGCTGGAGCGTGCAAAGGGGAGCGATTGGTGGCTTGCAAGCCACCAATCGCTCCTCTATGTGCACCCACGACCTCAGTCGCCCCCTGCGGCTAGGGTCGCATCTTCGGGCTTGGCTTCACTCTACTCGGTCCCGAAGTACTTATCGTTGATCTCGTCATACTTGCCGCTCGCGCGCACGGCGGCCAACCCCGCGTTGATCGCTTGCAGCAGATCCTGGCGGTCCTTGTTGACGGCGATGCCGTACTCCTCATCGGTGTAGACACCGTCGAGGACCTTCAGGCCCATCTCGGGGTTGGCTTTGACGATGTCCACAGCGGTCGGGCCGTCGGCCACTGCCGCGTCGACGTCGCCGTTGGCCAGCGCCTGGAAGGCGAGCGTGTTCTCGTCGTAGCGCACGACTTCGGCGTCCGTCTCATCCGTGAGCCAGATGTCGCCGGTGGTGCCGGTCTGAACGCCGACGGACACGCCGGCCAGATCCTCAGGTGTCTGGATTTCGGCCTCATCGGCCCGCACGGTGATCCGCTGCCCCGCGTTGAAGTAGGGGTCGCTGAAGTCGACCGTTTCCGCGCGCTCTTCGGTGATGGTGGCCGCCGAGATGACGGCGTCGAACTCGCCGGACGCCAGGGCGACGAAGATGCCGTCCCAGCGGGTGTTGACGAATTCGAACTCGAAGCCTGCCTCGTCGGCAATGGCGGACATCAGTTCGACATCGAAGCCCGCGACGTTGCCGGCATCATCGACGAATTCGAAGGGCGGATACTCGGCGTTGGTGCCGATGGTCACGGTGCCGAGGTCGGGCATCGGCTCTTCCGTGGGTGCCGCGGTCGGTTCCGGGGCTTCGGTGGTCGCGGCGCCGCCGCCACATGCGGCCAGCAAGAGCGCGGCGATGACCACGAAGCTAAACAAGGTAAGTTTTTTCATTCTCTCCTCCTATTGGAGCAATGGTCGTACTTGGGGGATGGCGTAGTCCCTCGGCGGCGTCCACCTCCTTTCACAGTTGCGTGGGTGAGAGATCCCACCCATGACTGACCTAGGATAGCTTTAATCATAGCAGGTTCGCAAGGCATCCACGAGGTGGATGTCCGCCCGAGGTCAGTAGAGTTCGATGTGGGTCGTTTCTGGGCGGACCGGCAAGAGCGGCGCGATCATCGCTACGAGCTCATGATTGTTGGCGTAGCGAATGAGATTGGCGACGAAGTGGCAGTGCTCGTTGGCGTTGTACCAGTCGAGCGGACGGCAAACACTGATCTGTTCGTAGAAGTCGCTGGTGCCGACGACCGGGACGGCCACCGAGATGCGGTCATCGAGGGCCGCTGTCATCCAGGTGTTGTAGCC
>CAZKYJ010001060.1:0-1993 GCA_964556355.1 uncultured Verrucomicrobiales bacterium
GATACGCAGCCCGGGGCGAGCGCGCCCTAAGCCCGGCTGGAAACGGGTTCGGTCGAGACGTCGCGTACCGCGTGGAGGGCGCCCCACTCGCCCCCGCGTAAGGGTTTGCCCACCTGTTTCCTGCCCGGCGGAAAAAACTCCCGGCGCGCGCTCCAGAGCCGTTCAAGGAATGCGCGACTCCCGACCGCCGCACCTGCCGTCAGGTGCCGAACCCGGCTGCGCAGGAGGACATGCCGCGGAAGTGTCCCGCCAGCGCGTTCGACGGCTGCCGCCGACTCTTCGGATAACCCGCGACGTAGGATGGCACCCGTCTCGTCCCGGCGCTGACGCCCCCGCCCAAAAAGAAGGAGCCGGTAGCGCGCGAGCACCTCTGCGGGCGTGACCGTCTCGTGCTCGTCATCACCCGCGACCACTTGGCGAAGCCCGCGAGCCGCCCCTCCGCGGCCGGCCAACGCTTCCGCGTAGCCACAAAAACGGTAGTCCTTTGGGTCTTGCACCATCCCCGCCCGCACGGGGTTGAGGTCAATGTAGGCCGCCGCCGTCGCGAGCGCCTCACCCGAACCCTCGATAAGCACGCTGCGGAAGCGGCTTTCCCACAGCGTCCCGACCCGGTTGTTGTCGGAATTGTACCACGTTGAAAACCGCCACTTTAGCTCCCTGACAAACCGCGCAAGGCTATCCATGCGCGAGACCAGCGGTTTCAAGCGATCCCAAGCTTCCACGGTATTTCCCTCCGCACGGAGCGAGGACAGCTCCCTCGTGAGCCTCAAGGCCTCTTCCTTGCCGTAGAGTTTCCCCACCCGTCGGCACATCTCCGCGTCGGCCTGACCATTTTTGACGGCCTCGAGCAGTGCCTCGTGTTCGCCGTCCCGCACCGCAACAAGAAGATGGAAGTGGTTGCTCATCAGGCAAAAAGTCACGCACTCCACCCCACAGAATCCAGCGACCCGTCGCAAGATATCGCGAAACACCCGCTTCTCGCGATCCCCCAGCACCATCCGACGATCGACGATTCTACTCACCACATGATAATAGTTCACAGCGTCGACTCCCAGAATGCGTTGCCCGTTCATTCAATGATGACAATCCAGGAACACCCCCCATGCAACATTAAAATAGCTGCTATTTTAATGCTGTTGTGAATGTCGGTGCGTTGTTTACAGGCGGAACTGCTTTTGGTAGCGGGAGGGGGTGATCCCCATATGGTTGCGGAACTGGGCGGTGAAGGCGCTCTGGTCGTAGAATCCGAGATCGAGGGCGACGTCATTGATGGTCGAGCCGGCGGCGCGGAGGGCGTCGCAGGCGGCTTGGACGCGCGTTTTCATGACGTAGCTTTGCGGGGTGATCCCGAAGGTCTCTTTGAACTTGCGATCGAACTGCCGGGGCGAGAGGCCAACGTGCCGTGCGAGATCGGCGATGGCGATCTTCTGCCGGTAGTGCTCGCGGATGTAGCGGACGGCGCGCTCGATTTCCGGGTGCGGTTGCACGGGTAGGCTGCGGCTATCGTAGCGCTGGACGGTGCCCATGACGCCCGCCACCGTGCCGTCGGTCGCGAAGAGCGGGAGCTTGTTCGTCACGAACCAGTCGGGGATGCCCTGCCGGTTGAGAAAAAGTTCGACGATGTGATCCATCGGTTTTCCGCTCGCCATCACGGCCTCGTCGTCGGCGCGGAACTTGTCGGCCAGCGGCTTGGGGAAGATGTCGAAATCGGTCTTCCCCACGATATCGGATTCCTCTTTGAACCCGAAACGCTCCCGGAACTGCCGGTTGGCGCACATGATCCGGCAGCGCGCGTCCTTGGCGAAGAAAAGGAGGCCGGGGAGGTGGTCGAAGAGATCCCGGAAGCCGCCGGTCCCAGCGGTGAGGGTGCGAAAAAAATGGAGCTGTTCGTCCAAGGTGGAAGGAGCCATGTGGGGGGTGGCGGGTGGGGGTGTCCAACTTTTACAAAAAAAAGTCATCGGACGCCAATACTTTCGTTGAGAATCGTCCCAAT
>CAZKYJ010001061.1:0-1988 GCA_964556355.1 uncultured Verrucomicrobiales bacterium
GGCTCTTCAAAACCCACCTCTTCGCGAAATCGCTGATCAAGACCGACCGGCAACGCCTCTACGACAAGCTCGAGTTCGACCGCTACGGCGGGGTCGTCCCGGCGGCGGAGTGGATCGCCACCCACCCCTACCTGTCCCGCCTGATGTTCTCCGGAGGGTTTTTCGCCGAGGTCTTCGCCTTCATGGCGCTGTGCAACCGTCGCTGGTCGCTGCTGCTCGGGACCGGGCTCATCGTCATGCACCAGATGGTCGAACGGCTGATGAACCTCGAGTTCTACGAGAACCAGTGGATGAGCGCCATCTTCCTCGTCGCGCCAGGGCTCCTGTTCCTCTTGCCCGCAAGGACGCGGGAGCACCCCTAGCCACCCAGTTCCCTCGATCGCTCGGTCGCCGCCACCACGGCTTCGATGAGCGCGCTGCGGAACCCGTGGGCTTCGAGCTCGGCCACCCCCGCGATCGTCGTGCCACCGGGGCTGGTGACCTGGTCGCGCAGCACGGCAGGGTGAAGCTGGGTCTCCGCCACCATGGCGGCGCCACCGGCCACCGTCTGGGTGGCGAGCGCCAGGGCAACGTCACGGGGCAGCCCGGCGCGGACGCCGCCATCGGTCAGGGCCTCGATCAACGTGTAGACATAGGCCGGCCCGGAGCCGCTGAGCCCGGTCACGGCGTCCATGAGCGACTCCTTGACCGGCACGACGATCCCCACCGCACCGAGGAGGAGCTCGACGGTGCGGGCGTCCTCCCTGGTGGCGCACGCACCGAGGGCGTAGGCGGCGGCCCCCTTCCCGACCATCGCCGGCGTGTTGGGCATGACGCGGGCGATCCTTCGCCCCTCGCCCGCCAGCCGCGCCATGGTGCCGAGGGTCACCCCGGCCGCAATAGAGACGACGAGGGCGTCGGTGCCGGCGGGGACCAGCGCCGACAGGACGGCCGACATGTCGGCCGGTTTCACACAGACGAGGACGACGTCCGACCCGTCGGCGCAATCGGCAACGCTCTCGGCGACGACGGCGCCCTCCAACTCGCCGGCGAGCGCCTCCGCCGCCTTGGTGTAGGCGTCGACGAGCGAAATATCTCCCGCGTCGCACACGCCGTTCGCGACGATCCCGCGCACGAGAGATGCGCCCATTTTCCCGCAGCCGATAACACCGATCTTCATGGCGGTTCTCTAGCGCAGGTTCGCGCCCAACACTACCCGATTGTCACCGATTGCCCCCGCTCGGGCAGGACGAGGTTCGTCCCGGCGGCGAGCTTGTCGCCCAGCGCCTCGCCGAGCGCCCGGGAGCGGGATGCTTCGCCGTGGACGAGGAAGACGTCCGTCTTCGGGCCGCCGATGCGGCCGAAGTAGGCGAGGAGCTCGGAGTGGTCAGCGTGGCCCGAGAACGAATCGAGGATCTCGACACGGGCGTTGAGCTTGAAATCGTCGCCGAAGATCTTCACCTCGTCCCAGCCCTCGCGGATCTTCCAACCGAGGGTCTGCTCGGCACAGTAGCCGACGAAGAGGATGGTGGTTCTCGGGTCGGAGATGTTGTTGCGCAGGTGGTGGAGGATGCGCCCGGCCTCGCACATGCCGGACGCGGAGATGATGATGGCCGGCGTCTCGTCCTCGTTGAGCGCCTTCGATCCGCTGACGCTCCGGACGAGGGTCAGGCTTTCGAAGCCAAACGGATCCCGGCGGTCGAAGAGGAACTCGTAGATGGTCTCGTTGAAGCACTCGGGGTGGAGCCGGAAAATCTCCGTCGCGCTCACGGCGAGCGGGCTGTCCACGAAGACGGGAACATCGCTAGGGAGACAGCCCGATTCGAAGAGCCGGTGGAGGGCGTAGAGGAGCTGCTGGGTGCGCTCGACGGCGAAGGCGGGAATGATGACTTTGCCTTTCTTTTCGAGGGCGCGTTTGAGGATATCGCCAAGGAGGTGGTCGGCCTGTGTTTCGAGTTCGTGTTCGCGGTCGCCGTAGGTGCTCTCCATGATCAGGAAGTCGACGCCGT
>CAZKYJ010001062.1:0-1985 GCA_964556355.1 uncultured Verrucomicrobiales bacterium
TCAGTATGACTTCGGAATTGAAGGTATAGGCCGCGAGCTTCTGGGCGAGTTCGAAGAGCGCCGCGTCGTTGGCGAGAGTCAGGGACTGGAGCGGGGTGTTGGAACGCGGGCGGCGGGTGCACGTCGAGCCGAAATCCGGGCTATCGAAGGTGGTGAACAGCGGGTAGGGGGCACTGCGGATGAACGTGGTGTAGAGGGCGCGGCGGTAGCGGTCGCCCCCCTTCGATGTGGGCCAGGGCTTGCCGCGCTGGGTGAAGGCGTAGACACCATCGGGCTGGGGCGGGAAAACGCCGGGGCCACCGATGGCGGGATCGAGGGCACCGCTGGCGGCGAGGGCGACGTCGCGGACGATCTCGGCATCGAGGCGGAGGCGCTCCTGCCGGGCGAGGAACTTGTTGGTGGCGTCGACGGCGGCGAGGTCTGGGCGGTGGGCGGCGCTCCGGCGGTAGGCCTCGGAGGTGACGATCCGACGGTGGAGCTTCTTGAGCGACCAGCCGTCATCTTGGGAGAATGTTAGCGCGAGCCAGTCGAGGAGCTCCGGGTGGGTGGGGGCGGTCCCCTGCATGCCGAAATCGTCCTCGGTCTCGACGATTCCCTTGCCAAAGTAGCGCATCCAGACGCGGTTGACTGTGACGCGGGCGGTCAGCGGATTTTCCGGTGAGACGAGCCAGCGGGCGAGGTCGAGGCGGTTGGGCGGACGACGGTTTTCCAGATCTGCTAGAGGGGGAAGGAAGTGCGGGGCGGCGGGATCGAGCGGCCCGGTGCCGATGTCTGGGTTGAGGAAATCGCCCCGGAGGTGGATGTAGGTTTTCCGGTGCTGGGCGGCGGGGAGATCTTCCATGACCATGAGATCGACGGTCTCGCCCGCGGACTCCTGCTCGAGCTCGGCGATCCGATCGACAAGTTCGCTTTGCAATGGGTCGAGGCGGTTGAAGGAATCGCGGAGGAGTTCGCGCTGGGCAGCGGAACGCTCGGCGGCCACGGTCTCGGCGGCATCGACGAGGGCGTGGCGGAGCTCGGGTTCGAGGGGGGCGAGCCGCGGGGCGGTGGCGGTGGCGGAGAGCGCGAAGCGACCAATGAGGTAGTCGGGGTTGCGCTGGTGCCGGAGGGTGACGGTGAGCGGTCGGCCGCGGAGGGCGACGGGCTCGGCGAAGAGGAAGTGCGCCTCGTGGGGGGCGTTCATGCGGATGCCGGGGGGGGTGCCCTGGCCAGTGTTGATCGCCCAGCCCCCGGAGTCCTTCCCGTCGATGGCCTCGCGCACCGGGTAGTCGGGCTGGGCGTGGGATGCGCGGGCGGCGACGACGGGGACCGGCTCGTCGCCGATCGAGACCTGCACGTCGGTCAAGACGAAGTTCCCGTTGCCGGCGGTGCCGGGGCCGCGCGACGGGAGCGAGTCGTCCGGCAAGACCTCCAGCCGGAGGGCGGCGATCTCCGGCAGCGGGACGGTGGCGGTGATGAGGTAGTCATCGTTGCCCTTGGCCTTGCCGTCGGTGAGGAGCGAGTTGTCGGGCAAGAGCCGGAACGTGGCGTTGGCAGCGGTGACGTAGGACTCGTAGCGGAGCGGCTCCCAGCGGACGTTCTCCTCGGTTCCCCCGTCGCGGAGGGCGGCCTCCCAACGCGCCTGCCGCGGGGCGACATTCTGGCGGAGGGCATCGAGCTCCTCCCGCGCGCGCTCCAGGGCGTCGCCGTTATCGTCCACCGGTGTCGCGGCGAGGAACTGCCCCTGCCGCACGCGGATGGTGGCGCCGCGGTTGTTCTTGTCGGTGCCCTGGTTGAAGAAGGCGAAGAGGCGGAAGTAGTCCTCGTGGGTGAGCGGGTCAAACTTGTGGGTGTGGCACTGGGCGCAGCCGACGGTGAGCCCGAGCCAGACCGAGCCGGTGGTGTTGGTGCGGTCGACGGCGATCTCGTTGCGGAACTGCTCGTCGTCGGTGCCGCCCTCCTCGTTGATGAGGGTGTTGCGGTGGAAGGCGGTGGCGGCGCGCTGG
>CAZKYJ010001063.1:0-1983 GCA_964556355.1 uncultured Verrucomicrobiales bacterium
GTCGAGGTCGGTCAGCTCGCGAGCGCCCGCGATGATCCACACGTAGCCCATGATCTTGCCAGAAACAATGATGGGCGCGACGATCCGCTCCATCGTCATCCCCAAATCTGGCATGGGCGGCACATGGATTGGGCGCCGCTCTTCCAGCAAACGGTCGTAGATGCCTCGTTCGAGCAGTCTTTCCGCCAATTGCGGACTGGTTCGGCCGGCGGCAACGCTGTCCTCACGGGCTTCATCCACCGGTCCCACTCTGGCCTCCGCCAACACGTCGAAACTTCCGGTCTCGACCGTGATGGACCTGCGCAAGATGTTGGCCAAGGCGCCGGCGACTTCCTGCATGCTGTCGCCTTCGAGCACCAAATCCATCAACGCCTCGTGGATCTCCTCGGCCCGGGCCCGGAGTGCTTGCTCCTGGTTGACGAGTTGGGTGAAGATCTCCTCCGTCAGGTCGATGAATTGCAGTTCCGGCGGCGCCTCGATCAGGGGCAGCCCCCGCGCATCGGCCGCCTGCCGCATGGCTTCGGGGACCCGGTCGAGCCCATAGCCAATGGAGAGGACAATCCCGGCCAACCCCCGATCGGCGACGACGTTCACGAGGTCGTCGCCCTCGTCCGGTCGATGCTGCAGACTGACGCCCGAGGTGAGGAGCAGTTCACCGCCCTTGGCCCATTCGAAGCTCGGCTCGGGGAGATCGACGATATGGACCCAACGAATTGGGCTATCCAGGCCGGCCTCGCCAGCCACCAGTCTAGTACTCGAAAACGACGGCAGCTCCAAGGCTTGGCGCACCGTCAGCACGGGCCCCTCCCCGCCGCGCTTCCTGGCATGCGAGCGCTAATCATCGGATCGGCTCCCGAGACTCGGCGATAGGGGCTCCGCTACGAGCTCGAGAAAGGCTCTCAAGTCGGGGAGCTCAGGGAGGCGTCCGACCTCCTCGAGCAGCGCCTCAGCGCGGTCTTTCCCCAGCAAAGGCCGAGTGTAGCGATCGTACTTGTCGAGCAGGACCTCCCTGGTCACCGGCGAGGTTGGGTCGCCGGGGGCCGCTTGGGCGTCGGACACGAGGCGGCTCCCGTCCTCCAGGAGGATGGCCACACGAGCCAAGGCTTGTTCCGGAAAAGCGGCATCCAGATCTTCATCCAAGGTTATCCGGACTCGTTCGGCCAGGCCGAGCACCTCCGTGTGCGCCAGCGCACCCGGCAAGACGTCCTCGGGATCCAGCCCGCCGGTATAAAGGGCGGCGGCTAGCGGATAGGGCAAGCTGTATTGCGCCTGCTCCGTGGAAGTCGGCCGCGGGTGATTGAGGTGCGTCGCAGCCTCGAAGGTTTCGACCTGGATCTCGGCGATTTGATCGACGGCGAACTCGCCCTCCCGCTTGAGGGTGAGGGCAGCCTGCAAAGCCGGCTGCGCCCAGCGGCAGCAGGGATAAAGCTTGTAGTAAGTCTGCAAGATCAGCCAACGGCGACCCAAGGAGTCCCACGATCCGGGACCACCGGAAGTTCCGATCAGCTCCGCCGGCGCGCCCGTAAACCCTTGTTCGGCCAGAAGCGCCGCGAAGACGCCCGTCATGCTTCCCCATCCGGTGGCGTCCTTGACCATGGTCGGGTGATCAATGCAGCGCATCATCGGTGCGCGCGGGCCATGGTACTCGGCGATGCCGAGGGCTTGGCCGGTGGCCTCCCCCGGCAGCCCCAAAGCCCGGGCGGCCACCGCGGCCGCGCCCAAGGCCACCCAGGAGCCGGAGGCGTGGTAAGTGGCCGAGGTCGCGTGCAGCTCGAGCGCCGCTCGCAGCGCCACCTCGTAGCCTACGACCAGGCTGGCGAGCAAGTCCCTCCCCCTCCAGTTGGACTCCGGCGCCATGGCGAGCGCCGCCGCCAGCACGCCCGCTCCTGCATGGCCTTTGGCCAGGCGGTGGCCATCGTGGGCGTCCATTGAGTCGAGGGTGGTGGCATTGGCCAGGGCGGCGCCCACAGTGGAGACGTTGCG
>CAZKYJ010001064.1:0-237 GCA_964556355.1 uncultured Verrucomicrobiales bacterium
ATCGGGAGGGCGGAGGAACGGATCATCCTTCTCGTTGAAGTTCCGTGACATCCCGCACTGGAAGTAGGCGTCGTTGAGCCCGTCGTTGTCGAAATCGGCGAGGCGCACCGCCCAGGTCCAGTTGGTGCGCGAAAGCCCTGCGAGCTGCGCGGCCTCGAGAAAATGCGGGGTGCCCGTGCTGAGGAAGAGCGCGTTGCGCATGAGTTGGCGCGGTGTCGCATTGTCCATGAACCAGGC
>CAZKYJ010001064.1:247-1978 GCA_964556355.1 uncultured Verrucomicrobiales bacterium
GTCTTCTGCTTGAAGTGGTTGCTACCGGCCATGTCAGCGATGAGAAAATCCGGGCGGGCGTCGCCATCGACGTCGCCGAAATCAGCGCCCATGGAAAACCAGGTGGTGTGGCCGACGGCCGTCTCGCTGATATCGCGGAAGGTGCCGTCGCCGTTGCTCTGGTAGAGGCGGTCGGGGTCGTCGAAGTCGTTGCCCACCCAGATATCCGGGTGGCCGTCGGCGTTCCAGTCCCACCAGGTCGCGGAGAGCCCGAAGCCACGGTGGGAGATCCCGGCCTCCTCCGAGACATCGGTGAATGTGCCGTCGTTGTTATTCCGATAGAGCCGGTCGGGGCGCCCGACAGCCATCGTTTCGTAGCCCTCGTCGGAGGTGCGCACGACGTCGAAGTAGCGTTCGTATTCGGGTTTGATACGCGGCCTACCGTCCCCACCCAGCTCGTAGGACTGCTCCTGCGGGAACCCGTCGGGCGAATACCACCGGTTGGTCATGAGATAGAGGTCGGGATCGCCATCGAGATCGTAGTCGCAGAATGCCGGGGTGTGGCTGGCGTCGGTGGCATCGAGCCCGAAGGCCGCAGCGCTCTCGGTGAAGACACCTCTACCATCGTTAATAAAGAGATGGTTGGGCGAAAGATAGTTGCAGACGAAGATGTCCTGGTCGCCGTCATTGTCGATGTCGATGGTCGCGCAGCCGACCGCCCAGCTGCCCCCGCCATCGACGCCCGCCGTCGCGGTCACGTCCTCGAACTGGAGGGCACCGGTCTGGCGAAAGAGCTTGTTGGCGACCGGCCCGCCCGAGAAAAAGACGTCGGCCCACCCGTCACCATCGACGTCCCCGAGAGCCACACCGCCCGTGGCCATCGATGACGCGTAAAGGTAGCGGGAAGGGTGCTCCTCGTTGATGGGATTGGTGAAGGCTAGGCCGGTGACTGGAGGCGGGAGTTCGGCGAAAAGTGATTCGGCCTCGGGTGCGCCGGCGGGCATCGCGGTCGGGAGGAACGCCGTGCCCTCCGGCCCGGCAGCCGGTGCCAGCGGGACGAGGGGAAAGAGGATGGTCGTCAGGGTACGGGGCAACGCGCGGGGGTTCATCAGCGGAATTCCGAAGTTTACCACCGGCAAGCTGCCGGCTTGCGCCAACAGTGGGATGAATCCCCTGCGCGCGCAAGCCTCCCCGCGGGGATGCTACCGGTAGGCCTTCACCCAATCCACGGCTAGGGCGAACGGTCCCGGCTTTTTGTCCGCCAACAGGAAGGTCAGGCGTGAAATCTTCGCCGGGTCGAAGGCGATCTCGGGAAGCTCGCGTCCCCGCCAGCTCCCCCTGAAATCGGCGAAGGGGATCTTCACCTCCGTCCACTCGTCCGCCACGGTGGCAAACTCGGCTTTGAACGAGACCTCGCCGCGGTCGTCGTAACGCGCATCGGTAGCCATACGGAACTGGAAGGTGCGCCCGTCGCCTTTAACGCGGAGTGCGACGCCTAGGAATTCTCCGAGATCGAGGCTGACATTCCCCGTCCGAACCGACGAGAACCCCCCGTTGTTCTCGAGCGAAAGCTCGCCCGTAAAGACCAAGTTACCCTCATCGGTCACCTTAGCCTTGCCCGCTGACAGCCCGCCCATGACGCCATCGTCGACCACCTGCCATTCCATTCGCTCACCCTCGTCACCAGCAAACAGGGTAATCACCTTGTCTTCGGCGACGGCACCGGCGAGGGAAAGGACGGTGGCGACGGCG
>CAZKYJ010001065.1:0-1973 GCA_964556355.1 uncultured Verrucomicrobiales bacterium
CTTCGAGCGAACCGGCTACGCCGTGAACGACAACTTCGCCGATCGTCTCTCCCTTGGATCGGCGGTCGGCGTCCCGGTTCAAGGCACCACCGCCAATTCCACCCGCGAACCGGACGAGCCCTTCCATGGCAACGACAGCATCCCCGGCGGAACGGTCTGGTGGACGTGGATCGCCCCGGGCAGCGGCACCGCCGTGCTTGCGGCCGACAGCAACCTCATCCTCGCCGCCTACACCGGATCAGACCTTACCGACCTGCAGCTGGTGGAGGATACCACGTCTTCCAGGCTCGAGTTGCCCGTCACCGCAGGTACCACCTACCAGCTCGTCTTCGGAGACGCGTCGCCCGATTTTCCGGTCGGGGCATTCACTTTCAGCGTCTGGCTCGATCCCCCCGCCAACGACGACTTCGCCGACCGCACCATCCTCCCGACAGCCCTGCCCGTCTCGATCACCGCGACGAACCAGACGGCCACGGCGGAGCTGGGCGAACCCCTCCATCGCGGGGGCGGCGCCTCACGGAGCCTCTGGTGGGAATGGACACCGGCATCCGACATGGAAGTCGATTTCTCCTGGTCATCCTACGCTGGAATCTACACCGGCGACATCCTGCCGTCGCTCAGGCCGGTGGCGGGAACCCTCGTCGCCACCAACACCCTCCGCTTCGAGGCCCGGGCTGGCACCGCCTATCACCTCGCCGTGGATTCCACCTTCCCGGGCGAGGCCACCTTCTCGCTCACGCCTGCTCCCGCCATCGCTCCGAACGATGCCTTCGCCGAGGCCACGTCCCTCTTCGGCGAAGAGATCTCACTTGCCGGCAACACCATGGGCGCCAAGGCCGAACCGGGGGAGCCCGTCGAGGCTTACCGGTCCCTCTGGTGGAAGTGGATCGCCCCGCGCAACGGCTTGCTCGAGATTTCCGCCACGGGCGGAGTGCCCTACCTTTTTGGCCCGGGAGATACCCTTGGGAACTTGCTGCTGCTCGAGCCGTGGAGAGATAGGTATTTCCGAGTGGTGGCCGGTGGCGAATACACCATCATGATCGACGGGGCTGCTGGCGGCGAATTCACCCTCTCACTGGAGATGACGCCCGAGGGCGACCTCTTCGACGCTCCCATCGTCACCGATCTCGACGCAATCCGATTGGACATCCCGTCCCACCCGGCCACCTGGGAACTCTTCGAACCCTTCCACGCCGGAGCACCCGCCGAGGAATCGATCTGGCTCCGCTGGACCGCGCCCTACTCGGGTCCCGTTCGCCTCAAGGCCGGCCCATCATCCGAAGGCGTTCGTCTCGCGGTTTACTCCGGCACGAGCCTCCCCACCCTCAGCCCGCTCGGCGCCGGGGAGGCCGCACTCGGATTCACGGCCGCTGCGGGGCGCACCTACCACATAGCCATTGACTCGCCCATCGGAAAGCTCGGAACCCCGCTCACGAGTTTCCAACTGACCACCGATCCGGAGGGGTATGGCGAGTGGCGCGATGGATATTTCCTCGACCCGGAAGATCCCGATGGCACCCCGTTCTCCAACCCCGACGGCGACGCCTTCCTCAATATTTTCGAGCGCGCCTTCGCCATGAATCCGCTCGTCTTCGAAAGCGGGAACATTCCCATCACCCTCGGGGAACGCGACAGCGGCATCGTGCTGAGCGTGCGGCGACCGATCGGAGTCCCTGGCATCCGCTATTCGTTTGAGATCTCGAGCGACCTCGGCGCAGCGTGGGTCTGGACCGGCCATCTCGACCGGCAGCAGTGGAGCGAAGACCACGGCGATGGGACGGAGACCTTCCATGTCCTGCTCCCGGACTACCACACCGCCGACTTTCCGCGGTTCTTTGTCCGGCTGCGATTGGATCCAGAACCCGATCCTTTCGACGACTGAGACCGCGCCCTACAGAATTCGAGGTTCCCGGAAGTAATCCCGCTATCTGCCACTCCCAGCCCCGTTCCCGGCGAGGTTACATCCCCATGGC
>CAZKYJ010001066.1:0-1971 GCA_964556355.1 uncultured Verrucomicrobiales bacterium
GCGGACGTATGTGAACACCGCATGACCTCGCAACTCACACACTAAGCAGACTTATCGCCCGGGCACTCAGACCCAACCGGGTGAGAGCCCGGCACTGGCCAACACACGGGAAGCAGCGTACTCGTCCTGGCCGCCTGGAATATCGCCATTTCCACGTCCAGGGCGCTCCATTGGAGTGAAGATTCCGGGTAGCTTGACAGATCTTTCGCCATGCACGCACACCAATCGATCCAGGACTTCACGAAGTCGAAGTGGTACAACTGCGGGGTCCCCGGCGGAGGCTTCAGCAGTCGTGGGCAGTTGGCGTTGCCATACACTGCGCGATTGGCTTCCACCCACCTTGCTATCCATGTATCAACGATCGGAAGACGGCCCTGCTCATCTGCGAATGCCGCGAGTGCGCTTGCCGTCGCGATAGCAGGACTAGAGAAGAGCTTCGACTTGAACCGATCCAGACTCTGTCTCGTTGGATCGTTGACGTAAGCAAGGCAGAGATCCCACAGTACCCGAGGATCAGCACCTTTCTCAAGGATTTTCCTTGCCCGGTAACTTGCTCTTCCTCCTGCAGCAGCGACGCCTTGGCTATACATCTTCCAAAACACGACCTCGGCCCAGGCCTCGATGTGATCAGGAGCAAGCCGACGGAAACGCGCTCCAAAAGCCTTGGTGCTGATCCAATCACCGTTGATGCTCTCACTGAAGAACCTGGGCTGAAACGTCGCCGCGCCGGAGAAGTTTCGAAGGTCGACGGGGTAGCTATAGCCCGTAAGTGCTTGCTCCCAAGCTGCATAGTTCGCCGCGTTCACAGTCCCACCTCTTACGACTCGGCTTTCAAAGACCGCGATGATCGGACGGCATCCTGCGAATGGTCACGATATAGGTGGCCTCCTCCACCAGACCTGGGTGATCCCGTCCGGCGCCCCCAGCCGGGGCAGGACTCTCGCCCCGCGTAATGCCCAAATACTCTTCAACGGCCGCCCGTGGAATCAATATGCGGCGGCCCACCCGCACACTTCTTAGCTCCCCGCGCCGGGTCAGTTCGTAGACTGAGTCCTTGCCAATCCCGAGTGCCTGCCCGGCTTCTTCTATCGAATAGGTAAGTCTTTCAGTCACATCGAACCCTCCGAGGAAGTTTGACCCAGTGGCGTTGCGCCGCCCAGGGCTAGCCGCCGGCACTGACTCCCTTGACCAGGGAAGCCAGAACCTCGCGGATCGCGACGAAGTTTCGGACGGCGTTCTCTGGCGACAGATGGTAGACGGTACCCTGCAGGTTTTTCGCCTTCGCCGATTCGGCGCCGGGCAGCGCCTGGATCGATTCCAGGTACTTGTCGAGAACGGGTCGTATCGACGGGTTCCGATCAGCGCTCCAGCCGTCCCATCCCATATTCAGATCCGTCAGGCCCATCCACCCTGGCCGGCCAGGCGGGAATATCCAAGCCACCGTGAGCGGCTCCGGTCGATCCGGCGTAGGCGCGCGAATCGAGACGCCAACAGTCCCCCACTCGAATAGAAGTCCCAGGCCCCGGCACGTTTCCAATAATTCGCGAAGGGCAGTCTTGTACTCGCCATCCGCTACTGCCTCGAAGAACTTTCCCTCGTCGATATATGACGCCGGCGATGACCCAGAGCGAGTCGCATGGACCGGCTTCAAAATGGTTCGCGACTCGAAAGCAGATACACTGTCGCCCGCGAAACGGACCAGCTCGACCGCATACACCCTCGGGCCAGACATCACGTCGTTAAGGTACTCAGCGGTTCGCTCGACAGTGTTCGTGAACCGCTGCGTGACAAGCACGTAGTGGAACGCGCCAGTTTCGAGTTGCTTCGACAGCTTTTCTCGGAGCGATGCCAACTCCTCATCTGAGATATCATCCCAGACCACTCGCGCTGCGTCCTCAAGCGAGCGTAGTCCGCGTAGTCGACTCTCATTGCATCGGTCACTCCCGAAGTAACGCAGAACCACCGTGCTCT
>CAZKYJ010001067.1:0-1966 GCA_964556355.1 uncultured Verrucomicrobiales bacterium
GACCAGATCGAGGTCACCATCCGCCACCACGCCCTCGAGTCCGGCTGCTTCGGGGTCAACGCCACCGGCTGGCTCCACGACGAGCAGGTCGAAGCGATCACCGCCGACCCGCAAATGCAGCGCGTGCTCCGCGGGGGCTGCCACACCGCCATCGTCGCTCCCGACGGATCCCACCTTTGTGACCCGGTGACCGAGGGCGAGGGCATGGCGATTGCTACCCTCGATTTCGGCCTCATCACCAAGCGCAAACGCATGCTCGACTCCATCGGCCACTACGCCCGCCCCGACCTCTTTTCCGTCACCATCGACAAATCCGTGCGCCCGCCCGTTCACACCTACAGCGATGAACCCGACCACCTTCCAGACCTCGCTCCAGTCGAGGAAGCAGCAACTCCTCTCTGAGCTCCAGTCGCGTGGGCTCCGCATGGGTGCCGCCGCTACCGGCGCCCCGTCCCGCACGGGTGGAGCCGGCCCCACCGACCACAAGGCGGTCACCGTCCTGGGCACGACCATCATGGTGCCGGTGCACACCCGCACGGCCACCGCCAGCCCTTTCACCACCGGCGCGCCCGACCCGATCTCCGGTGGCGTCCCGCTCTACGAAAACGGCAGCCAGATCGCCGAGGTCGCCTTCCCGCCCGAGCCGCGGTTCTACGCCCGGAAGACCGCCGATGGCATCCCTTACTGGAAGATCGCCCAGCTCCACTCGAAGGACGTCCTCGCCACCACCCTCCTCCAGACCTGTATCCGCTACGGCAACGCGGCCACGAAATGCCAGTTCTGCGCCATCGGAGAATCTCTCAAAGCCGGTCGCACCATCGCGCGGAAGTCCCCCGAGCAGCTCGCGGAGGTCGCCGCCGCCGCCCGGCAGCTCGACGGCGTCCGAAACGTCGTCCTGACCACGGGCACCCCGCCCACGCCCGACCGCGGCTGCACCGTCCTCGCCGAAGCCGCCGCCGCCATCAAAGCGGCCACCGGCTTGCCCATCCAGGCGCAGTCCGAGCCCCCTGCCGACTTCTTCTGGTTCGCCCGGCTCCGCGCGGCCGGCGTCGATTCCCTCGGCATGCACCTCGAGGCCTGGGATGAGAGCGTCCGGCGGCAGATCATGCCCGGCAAGGCCACCGTCCCCGTCGCCTACTACCTCCGGGCCTTCCGCGCCGCCGTGGCCGTCTTCGGCCGCGGCCAGGTTAGCACCTACCTCCTCGCCGGTCTCGGGGACACCGCCGACGGGCTCGTCGCCGCCGCCCGCCAGCTCATCGACCTCGGCGTCTACCCGTTCATCGTCCCCTTTGTCCCCGTTTCCGGCACCCCCCTCGCCGCCCACCCGTCCCCCGATCCCTCCTTCCTCCGCGCCGTCCTCGGACCGGTGGGAGAAATGCTCGCCGACGCCGGCATGACCTCCGACACGGTGAAAGCCGGCTGCGCCAAGTGCGCCGCCTGCTCGTCGCTATCTTCCTTCGAAAAGAAGTCTTCCTCCGCCTCCGGCTGCCACGCCGCCTAGTACCATGCCCGAGACCCCGTTCACCGCCGAGCTCCCCGACGGAACCCTCCACCACTGCTACTCCCCCTCGTCGGTCGTACGCGACTATTTCTCTGCCGGGGAAACCCTGACCGCTCCCGAATTCCTCGCTCGCTCCCGCCAGGCGCTCACCGAGGCGTCGGACCGCGTCGCGGCCAAGTTCGGCTTCGCCTGCACCGCGGCCGCCTCCTCGCTCCACCAGATCGAGTCGTGGGCGACGCAGCTCGACCCGGACACGACCATCACCATCCGATCAATCTGACATGATCCTCGAACCCTTCCGCGCCCCGACGCCCTGCGATTTCGTCTACAAGATCGCCGAGTCCCGAGAAGACCTCGCTGCCTACCACGCCCTTCGCCGTCAGATTTTCTGCGAGGAACAGAAGATCTTCCGCTCCGATGACCGGGACCCGATCGACGCGTCTCCGGACTCCCTCCCCATCGTCT
>CAZKYJ010001068.1:0-1965 GCA_964556355.1 uncultured Verrucomicrobiales bacterium
AACGAGGTGCTCGGGATCTGGCTGGTCGGGGCTGGGAATCCCGCAGCGCACGTTCCAGAGGGCATCGGAGATTTGGTTGAGTTCGCTTTGCAGCCGGCTGGCATTGGCCAAGTGGCGGACCAACTCGCCTTCGAGATCGGCGCGGCTCACGGCAGGCGGTGCGATGGGGGCGGGTATCGCGGCCAGTTCCGCGTCTCTGTCCGTGGTGCGTTCTTGTAGCCGCTCCCGTTGTTCGCCGAGCCGCTCGTCGGCGCGCTCGCTTTCCCTCCGGAGATGAGAGACTCTCTGCTCCGCTTCCTCGATGGCCTCGGCCAGGCGAGCCAGGGTCGATTCGCGGGCACGGCAGCGCGCTTCGAGTTCGGCGAGATTTTGGGCGGCGGCGTTGCGTGCGGAATCTCGAGCTTCCGCGGCGGCGAGACGCGCATCCCGGTCGGCCAGTTCACCTGCTGCCGCGCTGAGCCGCGACTGCAGTTCGGCCACCCCCGCGCCGAGGTTGTCGCGCTCGTAGCGGAGCCTCGCCATCACCGACTGGCACTCCGCGAGATCCGCGTTCAGCTGAGCCAACTGCTGGCGTTCGCGCTGCCGGGCGGCCTCCAGCTTCTCCAACTGGGAGGCGAGGCGCACGGCTTCGGCACGGGCGGCCTGGAGCTCGCTGACCTCGCTGCGGACGGCACCGAGCGATTCCGTTAGCCGGTGGTTTTCCGCGTGGAGCGATTGGAGACGGCGGCGAAATTCGGCTCGCTCCAGGTTGAGCTCTGCACAGCGAAGACCGAGCGATTCGAGGTCGTCGGTCCGATCGCTCTCCATGAGGATGGGACCACTGGTGTCGTTGGCCCCCCGATCGACCCCTCCCCCACTCCCGTCCGCCGATGCCCTGTCCCCAAGATCGCCCCTTGGGTAGCGGTTGGTCGAATCCCGGTGGGATTCGGCGATCGCGCTTCCGTTCAACGGTCGGAGAACGGCCGCGACCGAGTCGCGCAAGGCGGCCAAGGCACCCGCTGTCGATGGCGGATCCTCGGTGCTTCTTGGCGGTCGGGTGACGGAACCGTGATCGGATGACATGGTGCGGCAAGGTTCAGGGAGCCGCCCGCGCGCCGAGGCTGCCGGAAAGATGCCGACCCGAGCCGATTCCCATTCGGCAACAATCGGGGTGAACGGCAGGACGCGCAAACGATCCGATAGACTGGGGGGAGCCAAGACGTCCGAGGGGCGAAAAAAGGACGCGATGGCTGCCCCATCGCTTCCTCTGAACCTGCTCACCCAGAATCGCTAGCAGCAACTCCGCGGGCGCAGGAATCTCCGACGCACAGCTCCCAAACCCCGCAGCGACAACCCGAAATGGGCGAGGGTCGCGCCGGCATCCGGCACGGGATCGCTGGTAGACATCGAGGGCGGAGGCCCGGTAAAGACGAGCTGATCTTGTTTGCGGCCGCTGCCATCCGCGTTGCGGCTGAGGTTCATCACCTGGACCGCGCTCCCCTCGTAGTTGGACTTCACGTCCGCCCCGAAGAGTCCTGCCACATAGCTGTCGTAGGGATTCGAACTCGGGTTTCGATCTTCGTCTTCCAGAGCCCAGATCGCGCCCTGCAGCAGGGAGGCATGACTCGAGCCGTCATTGTAGCCTAATCCGAAATCGCTCCATGTGCCCAGGGCGAACGGGGTGTAGAGCCAGGCCGTTCCCTGGGAGATACGGTCGCCTCCGTCGCTGGCCCCCACCCCTCTGCAGTAGGTGACCATCGTCACCATGGCGACCGCCGAAGCGGAGCTGAGCCCTGACGCAAGCACGGCCAAAGCAACTTCGAGCAATTGTCGCCGAGACGCAATAACATGTGAGAATTTGGGAGAATGTGGAGGTTAGCGAGAATCGGACCTTGCTTGCCAAACAGTTCCAGAAAATATTGTAATCCACTTGTAATAAGATAGTTATGTAATATAAAAACTGCGGGTACGTCAGTCGCTGGAGGG
>CAZKYJ010001069.1:0-1964 GCA_964556355.1 uncultured Verrucomicrobiales bacterium
GCCGAAGAAGCGCACCAGCATGCGCGGGCCCGTGGTGGCGTAGGTCTCGCGGCGCTCCATCGCGTCGAAGAGAGCCTCGCGGGTGTTCTCCCGCGCCCAGACCGCGGCGTAGCCGGAGGCGAGCGTCTCCCAGCCCATGATCGCCAGGTCACCGAACTTGGCGAAAGGGTGCTCCATGCGCTCCGGGCTCGGCTCCGAGGCCGAGTGCTTGCCGAAGAAGTTGTCGTCATCGCCGGTGGCGAGCGAGGTGTGGCTGTCGGTCGAGCCGATGAAACCGACCTTGAACGGGTTGGTGCCGAGCTCGCCCTCCAGCTGGAGGCCGAGCTGCAGGGCGCTGCGCCCGTATTCGTGGACGAGCATCGCGTCCTTCTTCACCTCGCTGAGGTTGAGGTTGCCCTTGTCCCAGGTGCCGTAGTCGGCGAATTCATCATTGGGCGAGAGCAGGGGATGCGCCTCGCCGTCGCCCTTGATCTGGGTGATCTCGTAGAGCGGCTCCCACTTGGCGCGGGTCTCGGCGTATTCGGCGGTGAGCGGCTTCTTGTCCACGTGATTGATCTCGGGGAACATCAGGCCGTTGGAGAGGTTGCCGTTGTGGGCGATGGCCAGCACGTCGCCGCCGGTTTTGTCCTCGTAGGCCTGCAGCAGCTTCCAGAGGTATTCGGGGTCGGTACTGCCCTGCGGGGCATAGGTGGTGGCGGGAACTGTCTGGCGCGCGTAGCCGCCGCCATCGCGGTAGATGATGACCCGGTGGAGGTTCTGCCCTGGAGGCACCTGCGAGGTCCACTCGTAGCCGATGAAGGCGGTGAACACGCCGGGGTCGTTGTATTTCTCGGCGGCCTCGATCGTCTTCTCCCAGGACGAGCGGTACATCTTCGAGTCCGGCCAATACATCAGGGCGTCGGGGAACTCGCCGCGCGAAAAGCTGTCGATGATCTCCAGCGCGACCTCCATGCCCTTGCCGGCCTGGACCTTGTCGTACCATTCCTTGCCCTTGCGGTCCTTGAGGATATTCGGGTCGCCGGCGTTCATGTCCGGGAAGAATCCCATGTTGTCCGAGTGGTCGGCGATCACCAGGAAGTCCAGCGGGCGGGCGAGCCGAGCGCGGCCCGCCGTGGTCGACTCGACCTCCTCGCCGCGGGCGAAGCGGTAGGCCTCCTCGAGCCCGAGCCGGTTGCCGAAGGCGCCGGCATCCATCGAGAACGAGGTGTGCAGGTGGGTGTCACCCCAGTAGACTTTGGTCGGCACCGCGCCGCCCGCGTAGGGCGAGTAGGGGCGTTTGGCGTGGGCGTTGGCCAGGGCGTCCTCCGGCGGCCTTCCGGCATCCTGGGCCGCGGCTGTGGCCAAAAGCGCGGGGGCGATCAGGCAAGATATCGTTTTCATAGCCCAGCCAGTGTATCAATTCGGAGCCCATCTACCAATCCCCATTTTTCCCGGATTCTACCCCGATTTCGGAGGGCGCGATCCGGTTTTCCCCAAGGGCGCTAGGGGTTGTACCAGATCGGTGAGGTGTAGGCGCGCTCGGTGGTGGTCATGGGAACCTCGTCGCCCATCGTGATCCCGAAGCGCATCTCTTCGTAGGCCGTCCAACGCGGGGTCGGGATCTCGATGACGCGGACGTAGTAGAAAGCGGTGAGTTCGGGATCGAAGTCCGGATCCGTCCAGAAAGCGAGCATCTCGGGGTCCCCGATCGTGTTCGTCCACGTCGCTTTCTCGATGTTGACGGTATTGCCCACCGGTGTCAGGCATCGGCCGTCTGCACCGATCTCGCGGCCGTCGGAGACGGCGACGTCGTAGATCCGCTCATGCGTGTTCCCTTCCTTGTCGAGCCAGCCCTTGATGACTTGCAGGCGGTCGAGGTTGCCGCTCATCGGATCCTTCATCGCGCCAACCAGGAAGGTCGGGGCGCTCCCCTGCGGCGAGCGGTGCAGGTCGCCGCCCATGGGCACGCCCTTCTCGTAGCCAAT